>PIVQ01001839.1 GCA_003354055.1 Desulfobacteraceae bacterium
ATTTTAAATATGAGCTAGCTCATAGGAACAATTGTAAAATCTTTTGATGTTATAAGAATACCATTTTGTGAGTTTTAGATTCCCTGCATATTCCCAGGGAATCAAAAAACACAAAATGCTTCGTCCTTGAAAATTGGTCTATAATACAGCTTTGTCTTTAGCTAAAGATAATCGGAAAGAGATAAGAAAATAAGAGAATAAAAAGAATAAAAGATAGATTATATAAATTCTATAACACCAATTTTCAAGATCTTTATATATATAGATATCCTTTTAAAAACACCTTACAAGAGGAAGCAAAGGCGATTCGGAAGGTGGTTTTAAAAGGGTATTTATATAGGGTAGTTAGGATAGAATATTGAATATCGAAGATATGAGATATTATATTAGAGTATTATAGTATATATATTTTAATAAGATATCGAAGTATGAGATAGTTTATTAAGATATATATATTATTATTATCAAAATAAAATACTGTCAATTCATTCTAAAACCTAATTGATAATGAATTGATGTATTTTATGCCTTATATATGGATTTTACAATTTTAAATATGAGCTAGCTCATAGGAACAATT
>PIVQ01000974.1 GCA_003354055.1 Desulfobacteraceae bacterium
TAATTGCAGATTGATCTATAAAAATACCACTATTTTAGATGGTACATTTCGTTTATGGGGAGTTTCACTATTTTGAGGGGAATTATACTGAGTACATTAAAAAATAAGCAAAAAAAAAAATGAAACTGTCACCCTAAAATAATTGAGCCCTTAATCTGTGTGAGATCGATTGAAAGTCTCTCACAAATTCACGCCATCAATTATTTTTAAAGGTACCAGTTTTATTAAACAATTATCGGATTAATCGTTAGTTATCTTTGAGCCGGCAGGTTACCGCCTGGATGAGGATGCCATGAAAAGTCCGAATCCGATAAACAGGGAGCCGCTGGTCCGGTTCATCCATTGTCGCCGGGAGGGTCTGCTCAGCCAGTGCTTTGCCTGGTGGGCCAGCAAAGCATAGCTCATTAAAAAGAAAAAAGAGAACCCCATCAGGGTTAGAATCAGCGCTGTGAATTGGGGTACCAGAGCTTTATCAACTGCAATGAATTGGGGAAACAGTGCGGTGAGGAATACAATGGCCTTGGGATTGGAAACCGCCACTCCGAATGCCTGCAAAAAGATACGCAGGCCGGACTCTTTACGAATGCCGTTCCGGCTGTCTTCCTGCACCTGGCCAGGTTGTTGAAAGATTTGAACCAGACCCAGATAAACCAGATAGGCAGCCCCCAGGTACCTGACCCCCGTAAACAGGGTTTCAGAAGTCTTGAGTACCGCACCAAGACCGGTTACTGCAATGAGACCCAATACAAAAAGCCCTGTGATATTGCCGAGGGCTGAGAAACTAGCCTTTTTCCAACCGAACAATCCGGATTTATTCATGATGAAAAATACAGCAGGCCCGGGGGTAGCAGTGGCCACCAATACAAAGGACAGATACAAAAGCCAGGATTGGAAAGACATGGTTAATATCCTTTTACGGGGTTCACAGGGTTTAAAAGGGACTTGCCCGCCCGGAGCCGTTTGATGTTCGCAAGGACCTGTGGGGCAACGGAAATTACATTAGTCTGGCTGGACACATGGGGGGTGATACGGATCCTTGGATGGGCCCAAAAGGGATGGTCATCACCCAAAGGCTCGGTTTCAAAGACATCAAGGCAGGCACCGGACAAAAGCCCTTGGGCGAGTGCGGTCATCATATCGTCTTCCTTAAGATGTCCTCCCCGGCCCACATTGATGAGATAGGCCCCGCGGGGTAGTTGAGAAAAGGTATCTATATTTAAAATATGCCGGGTGGACGGGGTCAGAGGCAGAAGACAGATTAGAATACGGACCTGAGCCAGAAAGTCTGAGAGCTGGTCTTCGCCGTGAAAGGTTTGAATCTCAGGTAGATCTCCTGGGCTGTTCCTCCAGCCCAGGACAGGGAATCCTTCGTTCGAAAGCCTTTGGGCAGCTGCCCGTCCCAATTGGCCAAGTCCCATGATACCCACCGTGCAATCCTGCTTGGCAATTGGATCCAGGGGATGCCAGTCCTTTTTTGACTGATCAACCTGATAGACATCAAATTGCTTGAAATGACAGAGCACTGCCAGGAGAAGATATTCAGCCATATCCCTGACCAGATTGTCATCCACCAGTCTGACAATGGACACATCGCAGGGCAGGCCCGGATCCGACAGCATATGATCCACACCCGCGCCCATTGAGGAGATACACCCAAGATTAGGATATTCATTTAATACGCCGTGGGGATGAGCCCAGGTCAGGGCAAGGTCAATATCGATCCTTGGATGGTCATCCGGCCACACACGTATTTCAAGTTCGGGATCAAGAGTGTTTAAGGCTCTTATCCAGGGCTTGGGATCTTTGTCCGGGCAGATAAGCGTAATGGCCATATGGGTTGCCTTAAGACGGATTAAACCGTGAGCAGTTTTTCGTCCTGTTTAAGTATCTCGGTCAGGGGAACTCCCCAGTACTTAACTTCAACCCCAAGGGCTTCTATCTCAGGGGTTACCTCAAGTTGATCCGTGCAGGCCTTGCAGGCCGTCACGTGAACCCCTTTTTCAATGGCATCTTTGATCATGGCCTGGATTTCACCGTCTTCTGCCGCAAGCTTGGCAGTGGCCCCCCAAATGATCAGGGTCACCTTCTCCCACCAGCCGTGGAGCAGGCTGTTGACTGTATACATGAAGACCATTTTTTCAGCTGTCAGTTTGTCCGCATTGGTCCAGAGCAGGTATAGATGGGTTTTGTCACTCATGATGTCTCCTTTGATCTCTTTTATCGAACGTTCTCTAAAGTAATGCTCTATGCAAGATCGGCTTTTATCGGGTGGTTTTGGTCAGATCAATGCTCAGGGCGTAGGCACCGCCCTCCAGCTTGGCTGTTACAGGATAAACCCCTTTTTCAAAGACCTTGAGCATAGCCCTGTTGGACGAGAGTACATCAGCCGTCAT
>PIVQ01001840.1 GCA_003354055.1 Desulfobacteraceae bacterium
TCTCACGATAAACTACCGGATTTTTCTTATTTTATGATGCCTGGCTGTTTTGCGGTTAGGTAAAGAAACGTAGGATTCTTGTTGGGATCTCAGGTGAAATTACGAGCTTCTTTAGAGATACCCGGCCTGATCGATCAATTTTTGAAACAGCCTAAAAATTGCGATCTGATGGCACGGATACCCCATCCGAACCTACCCGGTTACCAAACCGTCTATGTCAAATTCAGGCAAAAAACAAAAGCAGCGAGTTTGAATGATTTTCAACAAAAAGGGATAGTCCGGGGTATCTTTTGAAATCCCTAAAAGTAGGACTATAGCCAGAAGTGTTCTCTCTTTGGTTTTTAAATATCTGTCAATCCTTTCTCAAGATTTGAAATGGTATCATTGATATTCTGAACGTCTTATGACAGTTACCACATGGATAATAGTCCTTGAGCCCAGTCAAATAGTATTGATGATAATATTCTAATAAGAGCACCAGGAAAAAATCAAGCGATATTTTTGATTTGTTTTTGGGCCGTACTACACACTCCCGATTGTTATCAGTTCTAAAAAACAGCATATGAAACCGACTTAATTT
>PIVQ01000975.1 GCA_003354055.1 Desulfobacteraceae bacterium
TAATCTGGAGGAAAAATGAAATCCCGTTATTGCTGTAAATTCACCCTGTCACTCTGTATAGGGATACTGGCTACCTTTTTTATTTCAGGCTGTATTCTCAACACCGGAACATCAACACCAGAGCAAGGCAAGCCCCCGGCTTCTGCTGCAACATCCTCTGAAACGCCTGAGCAAGAGGTAAAAAAACCCACTGCTCTTTATCATGACTTTGAAGATGTTCTTGTGCCCATGGAGCTTAAAGTGGTCAAGGACAGGACGGTGATTGTCTCAACACCCGGTTTCAGGTCCGGTATACTGACTCTTAAGGGCATGGTGGATTCCAATTCCCTGTATAATTTTTTTTCCAATAACATGGAAAAGGACAATTGGCAGGTCGTAAGTAAGATCAAATCTCCCGGCACCACTATCATGGTGTTTCAAAAAACAGCAAGATGTGCTGTCATCACCATCCGAGACGGTCAGATCAATACCTATGTTGAAATCGGCGTTGCCCCGACTCTGGGCGGCGGCAGCATGGACAAGTCGACCAATCTGACATACTGATGAATCTAAAAGACAAACATATTCTGCTTGGGGTGACCGGCGGTATTGCAGTTTACAAATCGGTTGAACTGCTAAGACTGCTTAAAAAGGCCGGGGCAAATGTTACGGTCTCCATGACGGAGGCAGCCCAGCATTTTGTGGGCAAAACCACCTTTGAGGTATTGTCCGAGAATCCGGTTCTGTCCGATTTGTGGAACGATACTCAGTCTTCGGTGACCCATATTGACGTGGCATCCCGATCAAAAGTTGCAGTGGTGGCTCCGGCAACGGCAAACTGCATCGGCAAGCTGGCCCACGGCATTGCCGATGATGCCCTGACCACCACCATGCTGGCGTTGACCTGCCCCGTCATGATCTGTCCCTCAATGAATACGGACATGTATCAGAACCTCAGGGTTCAGGAAAATCTGGATATTCTGGAACGATCCGGCATGCACATTGTTGATCCTGATTCAGGTGCTCTTGCCTGTAAAACCGTGGGAGCGGGTCGTCTGCCCGAGCCCTGGTTTATCTTTGACCGGCTTTTCGCACTTTTGACCAAAAAGGACTTTAAGGATAAAAATATTCTTATCTCTGCCGGTCCCACGGTTGAGGCCATTGATCCGGTCCGGTTCGTGAGCAATCATTCCTCAGGTAAAATGGGATATGCCATTGCAAGGGCCGCAGAAACCCGGGGGGCAAATGTAACCCTGGTATCCGGGCCTGTAAACCTTGATTCTCCTGTCGGAGTGGACCGTATATCTGTTGAGAGCTGTGAGCAAATGGCCAATGCCATGCTTGAAAATCTCACAGATGCCGACATTATAATAAAGGTGGCGGCTGTTGCCGATTACAGACCTGTAACTCAGGAAGATAAAAAAATTAAAAAAACGGATGATTCAACATCATTGACCCTGAACCTGATGGAGAATCAGGATATTCTTAAAACCATAGGCCAACGGAAAACAGATGACCAGTTTCTGGTGGGATTTGCTGCGGAAACCAACGACCTTGAAGCCCATGCCCTGGCTAAGATGAAGAAAAAGAATCTGGATATGATTGCTGCCAATCTTGTGGGCGGTAAGGATTCCGGATTCAAGACCGATACAAACAAGGTTAAATTGTTTTCCAGAGACGGATCTGTTCAGGATATTCCTCTGATGGACAAGACAGAAGTTGCACACACGCTTCTTGATGCCATCCTGCCCAAGATCGCCTGATGGAAAATTCATCCCCCCATACGGACAGGTCCCTGGCGAGAGAGTTTGTCAGGACTGTGGAAGATTTGTCCCAGTATCTCTCAGTTCAAAAGGGTTTAGGCAATAACGAATTCCAACTGTCTGAGACTGCACAGAAAACCATTGAAAAATGGGGAACACCTGCCTGGTTCTGCCACGGGTTTTCAGCCCAGGGACCTACCACCGCCGACATCATGATCGTTGACAGCCTTGGGACCTTTTTTGATGGCCCGTCCGGTGGCCTATTAACCAAAATATTAAAGGCCATGCATTTGACCCCCGGGCAGGTGTATATCTGCAACACTTCGGATCCCAACCGCATCCGGGAACACGTTAGACATCAGCACCCCAAAGCTATCATTGCCCTTGGAGAGAAGGCCGCCTGCCTCCTGCTGAACTCAAAAGACAGCCTTGACGCAATTCGAGGAAACTTTCATACCTATATTGATACACCGCTCATGGCTACCCATCACCCGGAAGCCTTGCTGGAAAATCCGGGATTAAAGCGGCAGGCCTGGGATGATATGCAATTGGTCATGAAGCAGGCCGGGCTTTAGCCATGGTCGTGGATGATTTCATCACAGGGCTTGAAGCTGAAAAAGGATACTCGTCTCATACTCTCAGGGCATAC
>PIVQ01001841.1 GCA_003354055.1 Desulfobacteraceae bacterium
TGAGGCCATCACTTGATCGGCTTTGCTGCGGGGTCGGACATCGGCTAAGACCGTTACTATGCGCCGTCCGTCCCTGCGATCAATGGTGGTGTAAGCCCTGCCCCGCTCCATGGTCACGGCCTCGTTCAGGGGGATCTCTTTTAAATCCGGCGTACTCAGAACCATTTGCTCCAGATTATATTCAGAGGCACGTTCCTCCATGGGCAACCGCACCATCACCTTTACCTCATTGCGTCCGCGTTGCTGGCGAAGTGCCTCAGAACCGTAATAGGCATTGCGCACCTGTCGGGCGACTTCCTCGGAACGCAATCCTAGACTGCGACCCTCAGGCGTAATCTGAAAATCAATCTGCTGTTTGCCCGGTGAAAAACCGTCATCAATGTCTAATACATTGGGGAAAAAACCAAGGGCGGCAGCCAGCTCTGAGCTGGCCTGTTCCAAAACATCAATTTGGCGATGACTCATTTCTATAGATATGGCGGCTCCGCTGCCGGGGCCACCGGCGTCGGATTGAAATTTAAGGGATTCTATCCCGGAAAGCTCTCCCACGCGCTCACGCCACAGTTTGGAAAATTCCCC
>PIVQ01000227.1 GCA_003354055.1 Desulfobacteraceae bacterium
GTATTTACCGACCATATGTTGGTAATGGATTACGAAGAGGGCAAAGGGTGGCTGGATCCCCGTATTGAGCCGTTTTCCGATTTTTCCATGTCTCCGGCAGCCATGGTATTCCACTATGGCCAGGCGATTTTCGAAGGGCTTAAAGCCTATAAAACACCGGATGGTAAAATTCAGCTGTTCCGGGCCCGGGATAATTTTGCACGGATGAACCGGTCTGCCAAGGGGATGTGCATACCTGAGATAGATATAGATATGGTCATGGATGCCATGAAACAGCTGATCAAGCTGGAAGAAAAGTGGATTCCAGAAACTCTGGGCACGGCACTGTATATCCGTCCCACAATCATTGCCACCGACCCGTTCCTGGGTGTCAGATCTTCTTTTACCTTTAAGTTCTTTATCATTCTATCCTCTGTCGGGGCCTACTATGCACAGGGGCTTAACCCGGTTAAGATCTGGGTGTCCAAGGATCATGTAAGAGCAGTCAGAGGCGGTGTGGGCGAGTTCAAGACCGCGGGGAATTATGCAGCCAGCCTGCTGGCAGGTGAAAAAGCAAAAAAAGAGGGATATGTCCAGGTCATGTGGCTGGATGCCCTTGAAATGAAATATATTGAAGAGGTCGGGGCCATGAATATCTTTTTCATCATCAATGGTGAACTGGTTACCCCCAATCTCACCGGCAGTATTCTGCCGGGCATCACCCGTTACTCTGTTCTGTCCCTGGCTGAAAAGTGGGGCATGAAGGTACAGGAACGGAAAGTCAGCATTGAGGAACTTTTCGAGGCCCATGAAAACGGTCAGCTCACTGAGGTGTTTGGATCCGGAACTGCAGCGGTTATTTCTCCGGTTGGTGAAATCCGTTACGGAGACAGGGTCATGGATATCGGAGACGGAACACCCGGTAAGACCTCAATGAAGTTTTATGATGCTCTGACTGCCATTCAATATGGAAAAGCAGAAGATACGGAAAACTGGGTAGAGACCATCGATTAATCCCCGTGTAAGAAGAGACGGCGGATCGATCTTTTATGAACATGAATTTTTAGACCAGAAGTGCTGAACGAGCGCTCAGTCAAAGATGGAGTTTGATCACCCTCAAACTATTGGAGATGTAATGGCTAAAAAGAAAGAAATGACGCCCATTGGTAAGCGGATCAGACGCGCCAGGCTTGATAAAAAAATAAGCCTGGATACCATGGCAAATGAAACAGGATTATCAAAAGATTTTATTAAAAGAATAGAAGGCGGAGAGCAGCGTCCCTCAGTGGGGACACTGCTCCAGATCTCAAGAACCCTACGTCTTGATTCGGGATTTCTGCTCAAGGAACAGGAAGAAACCATAGAAGAGCGGTCAAATGCCTATACCAAACGGACGGACAACTATGCCTATACGCCGCTTACACCAGGGGCGGAAAATAAGCATTTAAAGGCCTTTCGCATTGTTGTGGAAGCCGGCGCAAGCCATGAGGGCGTCGGTTTTCAGCACGAGGGCGAAGAGTTTGCCTATGTCCTGGCAGGTGAGGTTGAAATCCAGGTAGGAGATCATGTCAACGTCTTGAAAGCAGGAGAATCACTCCATTTCAATTCAGGGGTAAAGCATGACCTGCGCAATGCAGGCGCAGCAAACGCAGAGCTGATTGTGGTTGTGTACGCACCCTAAATGATTGAATCAGACCTGTACGCCAGGTCTTTTATTGACAGGCCAGGTCGAAAGATAGACTGCTGGCCTTGAAAAGGAGTTTGTATGCTATTCAAGCTGACTGATGAACAATTGATGATCCAGAATATGGTCCGCGAGTTTTCACGTAAGGTGATTGCGGCAACGGCTAGTGACAGAGATAAATCCAAAGATTTTCCCGCAGATAATTTTAAACAGATGGGCGAACTTGGGCTCATGGGCATGATGATCCCGGAAGAATACGGTGGAGAGGCGGCTGACGCGGTTTCCTATGTACTTGCCCTTTCCGAGATTGCATATTCCTGTGCTTCTACTTCAGTGGTAATGTCGGTGCAAAATTCCATAGTCTGTGAAAGTTTTAATAAATTCGGAACCAAAGAACAGAAAACAAAATTCCTGGTTCCGTTGGCCTCAGGAGAGATGATCGGCGCATTCGCCCTTACCGAACCTGATGCCGGATCCGATCCGGTAAGTCAGTCGACCACGGCAGTGAAGGACGGAGACGAATATGTGATCAACGGAACCAAACGGTTTATCACCTCCGGTGAGAACGGCAAAGTAGTACTGGTCACGGCAAAAACCGATGAAAGTGTCGGACACAAAGGGATTTCCTGTTTTATCGTGCCCAAGGGCACACCGGGTCTGGTTGTCGGCCATACCGAAGACAAGATGGGATTACGGGCCTCGGACACCACGGATTTGATCTTTGAAAATTGCAGGGTACCGGCAGCCAATATACTAGGTAAAGAGGGTGATGGCTTCAAGATAGCCATGTCCGGCCTGGACAGTGGCAGAATCGGTATTGCCGCCCAGTCCTTAGGCGTTGCCCAGGCTGCCTTTGATGCCGCGATTAAATATGCCAAAAAGAGAAAACAATTCGGTGTGCCCATTACCAAGCACCAGGCCATCCGGTTTCAGATTGCGGATATGGCCACCCAGATTGAGGCGGCACGTCAATTGGTTTTCTCAGCAGCTTCCACCAAAGATCGGGGCGAAAACTACACCAGAGAGGCATCCATTGCCAAGCTCTTTGCCTCGGAGATGGTCCAGGACGTAACCGCCAGAGCCGTCCAGATGCACGGGGGCTACGGGTTTACCAAGGATTATGATGTGGAGCGGTTTTACAGGGATGCCAGGGTATTTACCATTTACGAAGGCACCAGTGAAATCCAGCGCATCGTAATTTCAAACTCTGTTCTCAGAGACAAGAGAAAGCCCTGATCAGGTCCTCTCTTTTAACGGGTTTGGATATATAATCGTCCATGCCTGCGGCCAGAAACCTTTCCCGGTCCCCTTTCATTGCATTGGCTGTCAATGCGATGATGGGGGTGCGGAAAGGGGCCTGCTCTTCGATGACCCGAATTCTCCGGGTCGCCTCTTCCCCGCCCATCACCGGCATCTGAATATCCATGAGAATAATGTCATATTCCGAAGGGTGGGATTCAACCGCCTCAACCGCCTCCTGTCCGTTTTGAACGATTGAGACCTTGTGTCCCATGGCTTCCAGCATTTTCATGGCAACTTTCCGGTTTATTTTATTGTCTTCCACCAGGAGCACATGTTTGTTAAAGGAAAAACATTCCTTCTGCTGTTGGCGAAGCTCATCCAGAGTAAACCGGGTAACCATGGGACGGCTGGACGCGGAAAGATCTTCTCCGGGATGATTCGGGTCCGTATGGATCACCGCCCGGATACAGTCCGCCAGTCTGGCCTTTTTTACCGGTTTGGTTAAAAAACCCTGGAACCCTATTTCCTGAAGAATGGCAGCATCTCCCCGCACTGCAGCAGAGGAGAGCATCACCAGGGGAAGAGAGTTGAAGGCCTTATTTTCCCTGATTTTTTTGCCCAGATCCCTGCCCGACATCTCCGGCATCTGGAAATCGATCAATACCACGTCAAAGGCCTTTTCCCCCGCAGCGTCCTCAAGCATATCCAGAGCTTTACGTCCGCTGTCCACACAGTGACAGTTGCAGTTCATTGATTTTAAAAATGAGGTGAATACCGTCTGGTTCATGGGGTTGTCATCCACCACAAGCACCTTTATTCCCTGAATGTCGGCAGGAAGTTCGGCCAAGGACGTAGTTTTCTCCGACAGGCCGAATGAAGCGGTAAAAGAAAATGTTGTCCCCCTTCCAGGTAAGCTTTCCACCCCAATCCGGCCGTCCATGAGATTGACCAGTTGTTTTGAAATGGCCAGCCCCAGTCCGGTGCCACCGTACTTTCGGGTGGTTGAGGCATCCACCTGGGTAAAGGAGTCGAACAGAAAGGGGAGCTTATTCCCCGGGATACCGATACCGGTATCTTTTACCGAAAAGAGAAGCTCCACACCCTCGCTGGTTTTTTCCTTCACAGAGACCCGGATGAAGATTTCCCCTTTTACGGTGAATTTTATGGCATTGCCGGCAAGATTGGTCAGGATTTGGCGGAGCCGTCCCGGATCTCCATTGATATGGGACGGTACATCCGACTCCACAAGGCATGCGAATTCAAGACCTTTATCATAGGCTTTCATCCCCATAAGATCGCTAAAGGAATCCATGGTGATGCCCAGGTTGAAATCAATGGTTTCAAGGGTCATCATACCGGCCTCGATTTTTGAGAAATCAAGGATATCATTGATAAGGAACAGTAGAGAGTCGGCACTTTGCTGGGCCGTCAGGGAAAAGTCCCTTTGCTCTACGTTTAAGGGGGTGGCAGATAAGAGGTCCAGCATGCCTATCACCCCGTTCATCGGGGTCCGGATTTCATGGCTCATATTGGCCAGGAATTCAGATTTCGCCAGGGTCGCTGACTCCGCCACCTCCTTAGCCGCTTCCAGGGCCTTGTACCCGGCTGTGTATTCCATTTCCAGCTTCTGGTAGCTCAACTGTATCAGTCCAAGCACCAGGAAAACCACAAAGGCGGTTAGTATCAGCGGAAACAGAACCAGTTCCAGTGACGGCGCCGACAGCATGGTGGCCGGGCCCGGCTTGGCCATAAGATAATGAGTCGCCCTCCCGGTAAAATAGATGCAGGTCATTCCAAGGGAGATTTCAAGAATCCAGTTCGGCTGTTCAAGGGTCCTGTGGATATCCAGGATTAACACCTTGAGGCTTAAACCTGCATAAATCGCAATCACAAAAGAGATCAAGCAGAGTCGTATAGAAAGATTGGGTGCGGCATAGAGAAAAAACAGGTACAGAATGATATAGACTCCGTAGAACATCATGTGCCGCCTGTGCCTGACCGACTGCCCTGAAAAAATCACAAATCCGCTGAAAAAGAGAAAACCCGTATAAAACACAAGGCTGGTGCCGCCCCCCAAAGCAATGAGCAAGGGAAGCTGCTGCTGCAGACCTACCAGGAGAATTCCCACAGACAACGAGATAAAGGCCAGGGGCCATTTTGAAAACCCTGGATAGGTTTTCCTTGATGCCATAAAATGAAACATGCACAGCGCAAGAGCTGTGGTCACAACGGCCAGTGAAATGAGCAGGGATTTGACATCCATGGAAAAAAATACGGGCAAGGGTTCTGATTCGCCTCCTGAAATATCCGTCGGAACGTCTCTTTTACCAGGGGTTCCCGCCGGAATCAAATTTTAAAATAAGGACTTAGAGCAGTGTAAGCCAAAAGGGGGATTTGCGCAAGCGGAAACCGGGTATCACGGCAAACCCTGCAACAGCGGGTTGAGACGTCCACCCGGCTGCCTGATCCCCAGGGTTTGCCATCAATCATGTATTAAACTTTATTGGGTGATGGGACAGCCGCTGCTGGTTTTCGGGCAGGGTTTATTATCGTTACGCTTACAATAGGCCCGGGCCTGAGCTTCATTGGGTGCATTGGGATAACAGGCGTCGTTATCCATGACTGCAGAAGTACACAGTACAGCCTCATTCTCCGGCGTCGGGGATTTTACCCATTGCTCCTTGCAGGATGCCAATACGGAAGACGGATTTTGGGACAGATCACTTGCCATGGCATTGACCCAGCAGGTAACCTGGAAATCAATCTGCTCATCTTCGATCAAGCTGAAGGAACTGCATTTATCATAGGTGCTGCCGGGACAGCATTGATAGGTTGAAACTGTGGGGTGGTTGCCCAGGATATACGGAGTCGACTTTTCGGTGCCCTCAAGGGTAACCCTGCCTGTGGACAATAAATCATAGGATGTCCCTGTTATTTCACTCCAGGCGTACCGTGCCGGCGATCCCAAAACCACCACTGGCAGGGTGTAATCAGGATCTAAATTGGCTGGCGGATCCAACAGCAGATTCAGTTGGGGGGTAATATAATACCCCCCGGTCTTTCCGTCCGGGTCATTAAAATATTGATTGGCATCAGGCAGGTATTTCGAAGTACCTGAAGCCGGTGCTGCAATGGGTCGAACATCCACAATAACCTCAAACAGCTCGGGATCAGCGGAACCCGCGCCGCTAAGGACACGGCCCCAGCGTGACATGGTAAACGTATCCAGATAACTCTTGTTTGTCAGCGCCGAAGCAGGGGGATAATTCAACAACAATACGGATTTTTGCTTTGCCATGGCCATCCCGAATTGTGGAAAAAACGCCCAGGGTTCGTCCTGATGAGTATTGCCCTTATTCCAGCACCCTTCATCGGATTTACATTTGTTTATACCCACAAGGGCCTGGCGGTAGTTCTCAATAAAATCAGGATGGATGGCTGCGTAATCCCCTGCAGCCGGATCGGTTGATGTGATTTCAACGATCATGTTATCATCCTTGTCTTTCCAAACGTTTACAGATTCGTATTTAATCCCATCATTATTCAGGGAACTTTCAGTGTAATACTTGATTGTATCTTCCAGGGTTGTGTAATACTTTTTATAAGGTTCTGGCAGCCAGCTTGGGTCGGGATAGACATCAACCACATCCCCGTGTTGGCCCAATGAATAGGAAACCTTATTATCGGATACGGCATATGGGGCGTTTTCAACCTGTGTACAGGCCGATACAAACAATAGTACTGCGATCAGTAGAACAAATCTGGATAATAAACCTTGAAGACAGGATTTACGATTGGAATGGGGTTTCATAGAAATTCCTCCTTGAATATGATTTGGATACTTTGGAAACAAGATAGGGTTTCTTTAGGACGAAAGGGAGCTTTTTGTCAAGAAATGAGTGTAAATAAAACAATTCGTAAGGAGATGTTAGCCCTATAGTGCCGATTCTTAAGACTAAAAATGGATAGGAAATAAAATCATTAGCTTTTTGTCTTGTTTTATGAGAAAAAATTAGGATTAACAAATCGCAATTTTTTATACAATTTACAGGGTCTACATGAGCCTACGGCATTTAAAAAAGATAAGGGTATTTTCAGGCGCGCTTTATTTGATTGTGTTGTTTTTTTTGTTGTTTGGAGCAGGTAACTCTACTGCAAAAGAATTGCATCTGGCCTCTTCTACGGCGATTCCGCCGTATGTTATTGTCGAATCCGGCTCGGGCATTGAGTTGGACGTTGTAAGGGAGGCCTTAAAGCTTAACGGATATACGGTTATTTTTGAGCACCTTCCATTTCCCCGGGCGGTTGAGAAAATGAAATCAGGGGAATTTGACGGTGCTCTCACCATAGCGGAATCCGCCAGGTTGGAATTAGGACAAGTATACTATTCTGACAGTCATATTGTTTTTGAAAATTGTGCCGTTTCTCTGAAATCCAACAATTTTGAGATAAATGATATTGCCGGCTTGGCAGACAAGTCCATTGGCACTTTTCAGTTTGCAAAATTGTATCTTGGACCTGAATTTGAGAAGGTTGCCAATTCTCATTCAGCTTATAGAGAATTGCCCAACACAACTCAGATTGTTCCCATGCTTTTCCAAAAGCGGGTTGAGGTTATTGTTTTGGAACAAAACATATTCAAATATGTACGCAAAAAAATTGATATAATAGATACGAGTGCACCGGTTGTCATTCATCGCATTTTTCCCGACAATCCGTTTAAAGTCGTATTCCTGGATAAAAAAGTACAAATGGATTTCAATAGTGGCCTGAAAATCATACGTGAAAATGGTCGCTATAATGAAATTTTAAATAAATACACTCAATAACAAAATCTTAAGGAGTAGTTATTCTTAAGAATTTTTTTCCAAAAGGGGATTTCATGTCCTGGGATCGTATTCAGTTCCGTAATTCTATTACAGGCCACCTTCTCAAATTCATCATTGGCGGTTATCTGATTGTAACGGTCGTGGTTATATTGATTCAGTTGGTTTCAGAGTATTATCATGTCAAAAAAAGCGTTGTTCAGGAGGTTCAAAAATTAGAGATCACGTTTGGGCCAGGCATTAAAGATGCCCTTTGGATCAACAATTTTACAGCACTTCACTCCATTCTTGTTGGAATGAGTGAGATTTCCATTATTGCCGGTGTCAAGATCGAAGATACGGCCGGTAAGAATATTCAGTCTGTCGGAACTGTAATGGATAACAAGGGCAAGGCCATCACCATTGACCAGGAGGGTCGCCCTATACAGGGTAAAAAATATAATGGATTTTTTTCTAATCTTTTTGTCCATGAGTTCCCCATAAAATATATCGATGGCAGAGGTAACACCCATGCCCTGGGCAAAGGCACTATATATTCAAGCCCCGGTATTGTTCTGGACCGGATCAGGCATGGCTTTATATTGATTGTCGTTTCCGCCGTCATAAAAACCGCAGCCCTTTGTGCACTGTTTATTTTTTGCATACTTAAGATCCTTGGCAAACCGCTTGGCAAACTTGCATCCGATATTGAGCAGGTGAATCTTGATAACCTGGAAGAAATATCCATTCATGTTGAAACCTCCGGCCAGAATGAATTAAAAGTCCTTGAGAATAGGTTTAATAAAATGATTCGCGATCTATCTGTTTCAAGGACCAAACTTCATGATTATGCCAAAAGATATCGGAACATTTTTGATAATGCGGTTGAAGGCATATTCCAGTCCAATACTGATAGGCAGGTTATTAACGTAAACCCTGCAATGGCTGAAATCTTAGGCTACGATTCTCCAGATGATTTGCTCCGTGCGGAAAAAAATATATTGGAGCTTTGTTTTGCCAAAAAAGAAGACCGCAAGCAGTGTGCCTGGATGTTAGGAAAGGAAGGACTTATAAATGCCTTTGAGGGTATAGGGTATCGTAAGGACGGTACACAGTTTTGGGGATCTTTATCTGTTCGAACTGTGTTAGACGATACCAACGGAGCAACCCTCATTGAAGGGTCATTTACGGACATAACAGCGCGTAAGCAAAAAGAGGTGGCTGATAGTAAACGCAAAGAAGCAGAAGCATCTGCAAAAGCCCAAAGCTACTTTCTTGCCAACATGAGCCATGAGATCAGAACACCGATGAATGCCATTCTCGGGTTATCAACATTGGTGTTAAACACACCGCTGACAGCCAAACAGCAGGATTATATCTCTAAAATCGAGATCTCATGTAAATCACTGTTAGGTATCATTAATGATATCCTTGATTTTTCTAAAATTGAAGCAGGAAAACTTACCATTGAATCCATCAATTTTAATTTGGAAAAAGAACTGGACACTATCTCCAATCTTATAATGATAAAGGCCGAACAAAAAGGATTGGAAATGCTGTTCAACATTGATGATCAGATACCATATAATCTTTTAGGCGATCCTCTGCGCCTGGGGCAGGTATTGATCAATCTTTTAAGCAATGCTGTAAAATTTACCCGTACAGGTCAAATCCTGCTTACAATAAAACCGATAGACCGCTTAGGTACTAATCAAAAAGATAAGGTACAGCTTCAGTTTGAAGTTTGCGATACAGGTATCGGTCTGGCCCAGGATCAGATGAACAATTTATTCGAAGCCTTCAGTCAGGCGGATGAAGGAACGACGCGACAGTATGGGGGGACAGGTCTTGGGCTGGCCATCAGCAAGCAGATAGTCGAAATGATGAATGGAAAAATCTGGGTTGAAAGTGAACTTGGCAAAGGGAGCACTTTCATTTTCACAGCCGAATTCGGACTTCAGTCTGAAGAAAAAATTAAGGACCATTTGGAATACCCGGAGGACTTGCAGGGGCTGCGTGTACTGGTTGTGGATGATAACAAAGTGGCCAGGCAGATCCTAAGCAGCATCTTAAAATCATTTAATTTCAAAGTTGATTCTGTGGA
>PIVQ01000228.1 GCA_003354055.1 Desulfobacteraceae bacterium
TAAGAGGAGATGGACGCAATGAATCATTTGAGAATAGTGGTTTAGATGAATTAAACAAAAATATAGAAAATGATGATAAAGAAGCAATACTTAAACAAAACTTAAAAAAAATAGCAAATGAATTAGCAAAAGAACAAGAATATGCTGATGTTCAAGCATTATTATATATCGCATTATTTTTAACAAAAAAAGATGAACAGGAGAAAACTGAAAAAATGTTAGAGAAATTCTTAGATAAAGATGTATCAGCAAAGCAAGTTTGTAATAAAATTTTTAATAAACAATGTGGTGGTGCTAAGAAAAAGAAACCAAAAAAGAAACCAGTAAAGAAACCAAAAAAGAAACCAGTAAAGAAACCAAAAAAGAAATCAGTAAAGAAACCAAAAAAGAAACCAGTAAAGAAACCAAAAAAGAAACCAGTAAAGAAACCAAAAAAGAAAGTAGCAAAACGAGGTAAAAAATAAACTATATAAAACTGATTATCCTTTAATTATAATATATTATAATTTATTATATTATAATATGGGTTATATTAATATAACAAAACCAGAATTATTAAGAAGAATAAGAAAATATGAAAAAGAATCTAGTAATAAAAGTAAAATATCAATGAAAAACAAAAAACAAGAGATGATTAATTATTTAAATATACATAAACCAGAGAAAAAAGTAACATTCATAGAAGAACCACAAATTATAGAAATTGAAGCAAGAACAGATAAGGAAAGAGAAAATAGAAAAAAACATTTAAAAAAAATTAAAAAAAAGAAAAAAGAATTAAAGCAACTTAAATCAATTTATTATAAGCAAATCCCTATGAAACAACATTATATAAAAATAAAAAAACATAATGAAACAAAGAATAAAAAATTAAAGAAAAAAGAACCATTAAAGTTCATAAAAGGTATTGATTTCCCTGAAAAAAAGAGAACAATTTATGAACAAACAAAATGGAAAAAATACAAGATGAAATATAAAATATATACAAAAAAGAGCAAAGTTAAGTTAAATATCTATGATAAAAAAGATCCTAAAAATGAAAAAAAGATAGAAATGGAATTTAAGTTCAATGAAGAAGATAAATATGATAAATATAGAGCAGAATATAAAGCAAAAGTTTATTTAATAAAATATATTCGCAAAGTTCTAAAAAAAGTTTAAAAAACGTTCAATTTTTTATTAAAAATAATTTATTATTATATATTATAATAATAAATAATGGTTATTGTAAAAAAACAATCTGGAGGTAAAATTTTAGGAATTGGTAGAGATGGATGTGTTGTTGATCCACCATTAATGTGTAATTCAAGTATGAGTAAATTAAATAAAATATCTAAATTAATTAATGTAACAGATGTCTCAAATTCTCAATATCAAGATTATGTAAATGAATATAAATCTGGAAAAATATTTAGAAAATATGACCCAAATAACTTACATTTTTTACCTGGTATTGATATGTGTAATGTATCAGAAAGTGAACAAGGAGTAACAAAATCAATGAAAAAAGATATAAAAAAATGTGGATATAAAAAGAAAGGAAAAGAAACATATATGTTAAATATCATCATGAAAAAAGGACAAGATTTTCCAAAAATCACACAAAACTTAAGTGAAAAAGATTTCTTAAAATCATTAGCATATATTTTAACTGGAGCAAAACAATGTATTTACGAGATGAATATTTTATTACTTGATATTAAAGGACCTAATTTATTATATTCAAAAGATGATGGTCATGATGATATTTATCCAGTATTCATTGATTTCTCAGATGATTTTGTTATTAAATCTAAAAAAGGTTTTTTAGATTTTATCAAAGCATTTGGAAGAAGTCTACCATATTATGATACTTGGCCTTTTGAGATATTAGTATTATTTTATGCTGAATTTAATGCTAAAAATGATCAAAATACAACTAAGAATGCTAATAAGATTAATAATTATTTTGATGATATTCAAGATTTTAGAGGTATTGATTTAGATTCAAAAAATGGTGAGAATATGATGAATGCTGTTATAGAATATGTAAATAATAATACAAAAACAAGAAAAGGATTATATGGAGTTTATAATAAGATAATGATGTATTCAATCGGTAAAACTTATTATAGAGCATTCATGAACTCAAAAATAAAAAATAATAAAGATATTGAAAAAATATTATTAGGATTAACAGATGAAGATATACATAGTAGATTTTACGCGGATGATGCTTTAGCAGCAATTGGTAAACATATTAGTTGGAAAAATAGAGGTCAATTATTAATAACACCAAAATCCAAAGCATTAAAGAATAAAGTAGATAAAAAATTAAAAATAAAGAAACTATTACAACAAGCAATAAAAGTACAAAATAAGAAAAAATCTCCACCTGGTTTAAATAAAATAGAACCACCATTACCATCAGGATTAAGAATGTCTCCAATGACACCATTATCATTTAGACAACATGTATCTAAGAAACCAAAGAAAATTGTAAAGAAGAAACTATTACAACAAGCAATAAAAGTACAAAATAAGAAAAAATCTCCTGGTTTAAAGAAAATAGGACCACCATTACCATCAGGATTAAGAATGTCACCTATGACACCATCGTTTAGACAACATATATCTAAGAAATCAAAGAAAATTGTAAAGAAGAAACAGAAAGTAGTAAAGAAAGTTAAGAAAGTAAAATCAAAAGCATCAAAATCAGTATCAAGAGATTGTATGAAAATGAAAGTAGCAGATATAAGAAAAACAAAGGCATATAAAGCATTACCAAGAGCAGTGGGAAAATCAAAATTAAAGAAGAAGGAATTATGTGCTATATTACAAAAGAAATCAGCAAGTAAGGGTACAAAACAGAGATATGGTAAATTATCAAAAGAAAACTTAATTGATATTATACAAAATAAAAAAAATTGTTAAAAAACAAGTCCATTATCTAAGATTGTTTTTAAAAAATTAAAATTATTCAACATTGTCTTACTATTTCTATAGTATGTAAATGTAAATCAGAAAAATCTTCAAATATTATTTGTATATCTTCCTCTTCCTCTTCCTCTTCTGAAGTATCATCATCATCTATATCAAAATATCTATGAACCCATAATTCCTTATGACTGTTATAATAATCATCGTCATCAAGATTAATTTCAACTTCGTGATATTGTGTAGTAACATTATCATGAGTTCTCCAAGTATAACGTTGATTAATTATATATTCTATTTCATTTATCTTATCTAAACTCGTATGGAACTTCTCTAAATGTTCCATTTGGGTTTTGTAATCTACGATGATGTCTTCTAAGTCTTTTGGTAAAAAGTTCATTTTAAAATACAAGTTGTTGTTTAAAATTGGTAGGTATTAAAGGTAGTTTGGATTGTATGGATAATATTTGGATTATAAATTATATATTATTCAATTTTAATAATTTTTTAAATAAGTCCATTATAATATTTTGTTTTTAAAAAATTAAAATTAACCATTCACTATATCTACTGCATGTAAACCAGAAAATTCTTCAAATATTATTTTTATATATTCTTCATCTATACCATCTACCTCAATATATGTATGAACCCATAATTCATTATGACTGTTAAATAAAGTATCAGCATGATTTAATCCTCCGTAATATTGTGCAGTAACATTATCATGAGTTCTCCAAGTATAACGACCATCAATTATATATTCTATTTCATTTATCTTATCTAAACTCGCCTGGAACTTCTCTAAATGTTCCATTTTGGTTTGGTAATCTACGATGATGTTTTCTAAGTCTTTTGGTAAAAAGTTCATTTTAAAATACAAGTTGGGTAGGTATTAAAGGTAGTTTGGATTGTATAGATAATATTTGGATTATAAATTATATATTATTCAATTTTAATAATTTTTTAAATAAGTCCATTATAATATTTTATTTTTAAAAAATTATAATTGATATCTCCATCCATCTTCAACATTATCAATATCAATAATATCTTCTTCTATAACAATGTCTATACAATTAATTGTTTCATATATTGTCGTGATTGTTTCATATTCTGTCATATATGTATGAATCCATAATTTATAAACACTATTATATAAAGTTTCATCTTGATTCAATTCATAGTAATAGTGAACTGACGTATTACCATAAGATCTTTGTGAATAATCCTTATTATCTATATGATAATTAATTTCTTTAATCATATCTAATGTTGATTGAAATTTTTCTATATGTTCCATTTGATATTTATAACTGTTGATGATATTTTCTAAATCTAATGGTAAAGAATTAATTAAAGACATAATATGTTTAAATTAAGTGTTTATTTATGTTTTAAGAGTTTGTAAAGAGTTAATAGTTATTTATAACTTATATATAAATCAATTTTAATTATAATATTTTGAATAAGTATTGAATACAAATTCATGGTATTGCTTACATCCTTCATATCTCTTTTTTAATTCTGGAACACCTAAACCAATCATTCCTTTTGTTTCTATTGCATCTTTTCTTGACCATTTTGGTAATGTGATATCTTGTTCAACATTATAATCAATAAATACTGGAAATGTCTCACGGGTTACTCCCTTCATTTTTGATGATTTTACACAATGAGGGGTTGCTTGTAAATAACCTCCACTTAATACTTGTAGCATTTCACCAACTTGACATAATAAAGCATTTTCTGGAATTACACCATGATGTGTATTACCATGTCTATCTTTTACATATAAACCAGCATCTTTTTCTTCTTCAACTTCATTATAGTTAGAATCAAGATATACAGCTTTTGTTAAGATAGTTAATCCACCATGGTCAAGGTGCCATCCACAAGCACCATCTTCTTTTTGATTGACCTCTTCATCTTGTTCATAATAGTGTAATAATCTTGCTTTATATGTATTACTATTTTTGATAATATTATGTAAATTATTTTCTGGGTAATCTTCAATAATAGTTGATAAATATTTATCACAACTTTTTAATACTTTTAATCCTACTTTGTGCATAAAACCTCCAACGAACTTGAAATGAGATTCCATAGTTGGAACATCTAAACTTGGCCAAATATTAGGAGAATAGTTTGATGGATATTTTTTAATCATTTCTTTATCTTGTGTTGGTTCATCATAAATAGGATTATTATAAAAAGAACCTTTTGCGAAATCTGGTTTTCCATTACGCATTTTCTCTTTTCCACGGCTCCATCCAAAAGCATAAAATGTTTCGGGACTTTCATATTTTGATTGGGTTGCTTTTGGTAACTCTCCAAATTTTTTTGATAATTTCAATAATTTCATTTTCATTTGCTTAAACTCTGGAATATCTGTAATTAAAATTGCTCCTAATCCATCATCTCCAAAAGCATTCATTATTTGAAGTGTAATATCTTCATTTAATAATTGTGAATAAGATACTTTGATTAATGACATAATATTTTATATTTTATTATAAGATATAAAATAAATTTTAATTAAAAATAATATTTTTAAAGTATATTTAATGCCTGTTCTAAATCATTTATAATATCCTCAATATTTTCAACACCAATTGATAATCTACATAAATTATCTGTAATTCCAAGTTGTAATCTTTGTCTTTTTGGAACACTATCATGTGTCATTGTAGCTGGAAGTTCAGCTAATGATTCAACACCACCTAATGATACGGCAACTGCAAATAATTTTAAGTTTTCTAAAAATGTGGTTGATTCTTTTAA
This sequence comes from Desulfobacteraceae bacterium, assembly GCA_003354055.1. Next base: position 5,701 of record PIVQ01000228.1, read on the forward strand.
TCCACCTTTTAGTAAAAGTGTTATCATTCCCCCTCCGGTTTTCATTTGTTTTGATATTGTTTTATAATTAGGATGTGATGTTAATCCTGGATAATATACTCTTTCAATCTTAGGGTGTTTTTCTAAATATTCTGCAACTTCTAATGCATTTTGTGCGTGTTTTTCCATTCTAAGATGTAAAGTTTTCATTCCTCTAATTACCATATAACAATCAAACGGTGAAGGAACAGCTCCAACACAACTTTGTATAAATTTTAATTTATCTCGTATAGTTTCAGAATTTGTGATTGCACAACCCATAATAACATCGGAATGACCATTTAAGTATTTTGTAACACTGTGAACAACAATATCAGCACCTAAATTTAGTGGATTTACATTATATGGTGAAGCAAATGTATTATCAACAAATACCATTACATCAAATTTATGTGCTATTAAACATATTTTTTCAATATCACAAACTTTTAATAATGGATTAGTTATTGATTCTAACCATATACAAGTTATTTTTGGATTATTTCTAAGAGTATTTGCTAAAGTATCTTTAATATTAATTAAATCTGCGTATGTTACTGTTATATTATTTAATTTTTCTACGACTTGTAAGAAATATTTATGTGTGCCTCCATATATATTATCAATTGATAATATATGATCTCCTGGTTTTAATATATTTATAGTTGCTGATGTTGCTGCCATTCCAGATGAAAAACATATTCCATATTTTCCACATTCTGTTTTCGCAATTAATTCTTCTAATATCTTTCTAGTTGGATTTGAACATCTTGAATATTCAAACTTAGAATTATTAGAAACGTATGTTGTAGAAAGTTCAATTCCTGGACAAACTGCCCCGTGAATAGGATTAGGTTCTTGACCTCCGTGAATTGATAATGTTCCAAAGCCTTTCATTTATCTTGTATTTTATTTTTATATTATATCATAAGATAAAAATATTTTTGGAATTATTTGAATATTCATTTACATTTTTATATATAAACTCTCTGTTGATACAATATCTCTTAATATTTTTGAATGGATATTTTCAAGTTTATAAAATAAACGATTATTATTACTTACACTTGATAATACTTCTAATGTGCAGATTAAGTTGTCTAAATGAATCATATCCTTTATAAAATTTCCACAATAATTATCAAAATATAATTGTTCAAATGTTTTTCCATCAGCCCATTGATAAGCATACTGAACCATATCGTAATTTAATTTCCACTCGGTTTGCATATATATTTGCATTTTGTCTTCTTCTCCTTGTAAATTTCCGTTTAATGTATCTAAATGTTTTAACATTGTTTTTAAATTATTTGAAATATCTAAATCATTAGCACTATGAACACTCATTCCATCGCTTAAACATTTTGTATGTAAGAATACACCTAACATACCACATATTTCTGATTCTGTTAATTTATCAAAGAATCCTTTTGTTAATAATTCTGTTAATAGTAATTCGTTGCATTCATTCACTTGGGAGGCTATTATACCTTTTAATGTAATATTTTCTTTTCCCAAATCTTTATAATTTTGACCGTCTTTAATATTAATATAACCATTTTCTTTTAATAAGTTCAAAATCTTTTCTAAATTACAGGATGTATTATCTTGCCAGTTTTCTAAATCATACTTTAATTTAGCCAAATAATTATGTTCTTCATAATTTGCTAAGTATAAATTATAATCATCTTCAAACTCTTCCATTGATTGAATCTTTTTAACAAACTTCTTTTGACCTTTAGTTGTTTTCTGTTTATTCACCATCTTTTCTTTAATTGTAAAGTATCTATCATAATCTTCTGTTGATACTTTTGTTTGTTGTAATTGTTGTAATCTTGCTTCCTGTTGTGCGATTTCATTTCTTAAATAATCTTTTTGTCCTTCTGATTCTTTATTTAATAAAGTATTTTCTAAGAACTTTTCAAATGAGACATGTTCGTTTAATAATATTTTCAATATGAATTGATAACTCATAGAAAACTTTGAAGCAATATTTGCTGAACTACCACACATAATACCTTTTAACTGTTGGGGAACAGGTAAATCAATAAGATTTGCTAATAAAATAACAGTTCCTACTTTATCTAATCCGCGTCTGCCCGCTCTTCCCGCCATTTGTAAATATTCGGCAGTATTAACATATCTATGACCATCATTGCTATATTTTTGAAGACCGGTAAATACAACTGTTTTAATTGGTGCGTTAATTCCAACTGCGAATGTCTCGGTAGCAAATAATACCTTAATTAAACCTTCATTGCATAATAATTCAATAATCTCCTTAAAAACTGTTCGCATACCAGAATGATGATAAGCAATACCTCGTTTTAATAATTCACTTAATTCCAAGTATTCATTTGATTGTAAATATATTTCTTTGTTATTTAATTGATGAATACTATTTCTAATAATTGTATCTACTCTTCCTTGTTCTAGTTTAGTATTGAAAGTCATTTCAACAGAATGGGCGTATTCTTCGCATTTCTTTCTTGAGAATATAAAAAATAATGCTGGTAATAATTTCTTCTTCTGTAAATATTTTAATAAATTATTGACTACTACTTTTCTATTTGTGTAATTATTTTTGAGTTTTTCATTTGCTTTCTTTACATTTTGAATTGTTGCTAAATTAATATCATTGAAAACACCTTTGCTACTTACTAATTCAATCATTTTATTACTCTTATTGATGATTATGTTATTATTTCCTAAATCTTTTGATTTCTTTGGAAACCGACTTGAATAATATAAGTAATGTGTAAGTGGTATTATTCTTTCTGCTTTTGGAATCCAATGACAAGGTTTTTGTTTAATTTTTTGTAACCATAAAGCAAAAGTATCTGCGTTTCCAATTGTTGCTGATAATAATACTAAATTAATATGTGAAGGCAATAAGACAAGTGATTCTTCCCATACCTTGCCTCTGTCTTGCGAATTTATGTAATGAACTTCGTCAAAAATGACACAATCTACATCAGTTTCTAAATTAATATCCAAATCTAATTTATATTGAATTTTTTGGTCATCATATGATTTTTTATAAAGTAAGTTTCTTAAAATCTCGGTAGTCATAATCAGAACGTCTGCGTCAGGATTGAACTTCACATCACCTGTAAGAATACCGATATCGCAAATACCTTTAAACTTCTTCTTAAACTCATAAAACTTGGCATTAGATAGAGCTTTTATTGGTGATGTAAATATACATTTTTTGCCAGCTGCGATTGACTTACGAATTGCATAGTTTGCTAATAAAGTTTTACCAGAACCAGTTGCTGCTGTAATCAAGATGTTTTCATTTTGTTTTAATTTTTCAATGCCGTGTTTTTGAAAATCATCAAGTTCAAACGGATATTGTTTAAAATCTTTAATAAGTTCTTTATCTTCTGTTAAGTATTTAGAATCTAAAAGTGATAATTTATTCATTTTGATTTAATTAAGTATATAATAATTAATTAAATATTTGGATTCAATTTTAATTTTTTAATCAACTTATTCAACCTTCAAAATTACATTATAATTATTTCTTTTTTTAATGATTATAACATTACTCATCTATAATACAATATCTATAACCTGGTCTTTTAAACTGAGTTGGAAAAAGTCCTTCCTTACAAGATACTATTCCATCTTTATATATACATTCATTATCACCTGTAATAAAATTATTTTCACCTGTAATAAAATAATAACCATTAAAATAACCTTCTTTTCTTCCCTTTAAAAATACTATAATTATAATTGCGATTATAATATATATTACCATTGTTATATATATTATAAATATATTTTTTCAAAATCTCTTAATTCCGTTTCTTTTTTAATTTATCTTCTTTCTTCTTATTTATTTTTTGATTTTCTCTTTCAATAAAAGCAGCATATGATTCTGAATCTTGATCGTGATAATTAACATATACTTCATCCGGAAAGAAATGTTCAAACATTCCCTTAACATCAATTTTAAATGCTGCCTTTTTACCTATTTTATCAATTTTAATATATTGACCATAATTAGATTTTAACGAAGCATAAAAAGTATTTTTACCTTTTGAGAAACCATTATTGTTATCTTTATTATATTCTTTGTATAA
>PIVQ01000976.1 GCA_003354055.1 Desulfobacteraceae bacterium
GAAAAATTAAAAAAGAAGAAGAGCAAAAAATTAATTGAGAAATTAAGTAAAAATAATAAGAATAAGACAATTGTAAAAGAGAGAATTGCTGAAAAAGTAAAACAATTCAAAGATGTAAATGAAGATGATGTATTAATTAAAAACATTAATAATATAAAGAAATATAAAAAAGATATTGAATTAAATCAAATGGGAGATAAATATTATACATTATTTAAAGAGAATGATGAAGAAATCAAGAAGGAATTAGATGAAAGTAAAAAATTAGCAATGGAAGAGAAAACACAAAAAGACGTTGATAATAGTAAAATAGTAAATAAAATAATAAATATTGGAGCAAATATATTTGATAATTTCATGATGGATCTCAATTTAGATATTCAAAAATGTGATATATTAAGTAAACTTACTTCAATGGGAGATTATGGAGTTGAAGATTATTTTGATATTAAAGAAGAGATTGATGAGGATGAATTATCATTAGGAGAGATTGAACAATTATTAGATGAAGCAATTGAACAAGAAGAAGAAAAAGTTGAAGAAATTGATAATAGACCAATATGGGAAATTGAAGGAAGACCAGCAACTTGGTTAGAATTAGATGATGAGAGTAATGAAGATATGGATTTAGATGATATTATGGAAGATTTAGAAGAAGCAATCGCAGAAGAACCAGAAAAAGTACTTATGTTTGGTGATTCTTTTGTTAGATTCTTTTCTTTATATAAAAGTGAAAATATTAAAACAAGAGCATATTCTGGAAAAACAATGAAAGGTATTAGTAAAAAAGGTGATACTGATAAGAATAATATGCTTAATACAATAAATAGAAATAAAGATGCCGATTATATCTTTTTCAACTTCGGACAAGTTGATTTACACTTATCATACTATTATAAAACATACTTTAAAAATGAAAAAATGGATTTTGATGACATTATTGAGAAATATGTTAAATTCATCAGTAATATTAAAACAGATGCTAAAAAAATTATTATAGATGTATATCCATCAGCAGTATCAGATAAGGATCTTTTTAAATCAATTAGAAAATACTTAGGTAATGATGTAACTAAAAAAATATTCCAAAATCCAAATATTCAAGAAGATATTAAGTTTAAAAATAGAAAAGCAAGATATGAAAGTTTCAGTAAAAAATTAGAAAGTTATTGTAGACAATATGGAGTTGAGTTTATTTCATTTAAAAATGAAATCTTAAATCAAAGTGGAAAAATAAAAACTGAATTCTTAGATATTGATTCATCAAATATTCATATTAAATGGGAACCATTTATCCAAATGATAGATAATAAACATAAAATGAAAAAATATGGTTTCAGAACTGAATATTTAGGTGATTTAGATTTAACACAAAAAGAATACTTAAAGGAGAAAAAACAAAGAATGTTAAAACGAAAAGATATTACACCAGAATTAGAGAAATAAATTACATATAAATAAAAAAAATATATTAAAACTTATTGTATATATAAAATATATAAAATATATACAATGAACAACAATAAATTAACAAAACAAGAATTAAGAATTAAATTAAAGAACAAAATTGCAAGAAAACAATCAAAAAGAACTTCAAAACATGTTCATAAATTAAATGACCGTAAAGTACAAAAACAAATCAAAACATCATTCAATCCTGAGAATAGTCAACATATTCGTCATGCTTGTTTATGTTTAATGAAAGATGTTGGATATTTAGCAACAAAAGGTATTAAAAATCCATTTAAAATAAATGAAAAATTAGCAATGAAATATAAGTTTTTAATTGATACACGTTTCCCAATTTATATGGCCATATTAAAAGGAGAATTACCATTAAATATATTAGATATGATGATAAGTCAAAAAGATAGAATTGATAATAAACAAATAGATGAAAAAGAAGCATCATTTGAAATGGGCAGTGTTTTCGCAAAAAAATTAAATGTAGATGTTGATGCTTTAGTTAAATCAGGAAAAGCAGAGAAAGCAAGACAAGATGCAGAAAAAAAACAATAAATTAATAAATTATCACATATTTTTAATATATTTAATATATTAAAAATGATTCATTGATATCATTTAATTATTCATTTATTATTAATAACTAACTTAAAAAAAAAAACAAAATTGATTGATTTATTTAACATTAACTTACTATCTTAAACTATATTAATTATGGATACCTTTATCAAGCCAGTTAAAAAAATTGAATTTACATTATTAAATCCTGAAGAACATAAAAAATATTCCATTTGTGAAATCACACAAGTTGATTTATATGAAAAAAATGGAGAACCAAAATCTGGTGGTCTTTTTGATACCAGAATGGGATGTTATGACAAAAATGTTTTATGTAAAACATGTAAGCATAATATTGAAAAATG
>PIVQ01001842.1 GCA_003354055.1 Desulfobacteraceae bacterium
GATATCGAGCCAGATGAATCACTGGTTCCCTAACTTCACTATTGTCCGAATCCCAGCTAAAAAAGCCATGGAGTTCAATCCCTGAAGAGTGCATCAAGAATTCTGATGTCTTTTGTATCCTTTTTTTATATGGTACTATCTGCAATGACAATTTTTTCAAGGCTATCCATAACCATCTTCGTATTGTTTTTGTGCTACCCTTTTCCTTCGTATGGATTTGAGCGGTACAACAGGGTCACCAAGTATGATGTTTATTTTAAGAAATACACCAAACATTCTTTTGGGCCCGGATTTGACTGGCGATATTTTAAATCCCAGGCCATTGCGGAATCCAACCTGAATTCTGATGCAAAATCCCATGTCGGAGCAAAAGGAATCATGCAGATAATGCCAAAAACATTTGAAGAAATTAAATATAAAAACGCTTCAATAAAAGGTTCCTCCCTGCAACCCAAATGGAATATTGCAGCGGGTATTTATTATGACCGGACAATATGGAAATTATGGAAGGCTAAAAGGCCTTTCATGGATAAACTTGCCTTCATGTTTGGATCCTACAATGCAGGTAAAGGAAATAT
>PIVQ01000977.1 GCA_003354055.1 Desulfobacteraceae bacterium
GTAATATAAGGAGGTCTATGAAATCAGCAAAGAAACCTTATCCCCCAAAACGAATAACAACAGCCTTGCTACTGGCAGCCGGCACAGGAAGCCGCCTGCTTCCCCTTACAAAAAAATCACCCAAATGCCTCACACTTGTGAATAAAACGTCCATATTGGAACGGTTAATCAAAAGCCTGAATCAAAACGGTTTCAAACGACTGGTTGTGGTTACCGGTCACCTGGAAGACTGTATTCGAAATTTTCTCGAAACACGAGCAGGCAATCTTACCATTGAATATGTTTTCAGCCCGTTATACAAAACAACCAATAATATATACTCCTTATGGATGGCCCGAAACATTATTAATGAACCTTTTTTGCTCATTGAAAGTGATCTTGTTTTTGACCCGTCTTTATTGACGGAGATGCTTTACCCTGACAGGATTGCCATTGCCGAAATGAAACCGTGGCTGAACGGTTCAACAGTTACAATCAATTCATCAAACACGATTAATGCTTTTCATAGTGATGCGGTGAACGGGGCAGGCCCAATTCGTTATAAGACGGTAAATATATACAGTCTTTCCGTTTCCTCCTGGTATTTGATTATCGAAAAACTGAATCAGTTTATTCTGGCAGGCAGGGTGAATGACTATTATGAAAAGGTCTTCAGCCAATTGGTGATTGAAAAATCACTATCCCTTGAAGCTGTCTTTTTTGACCATAAGCCATGGTATGAAATTGATACCGCAGAAGATCTTGCATCCGCTGAAAGACTGTTCTCATCAAAGGGCAGTCTGCCCTTTGATAATTTAGGTACAAATTATTTTAAAAAAACAGACCTGCCTGTCAGCAAAAACAAAGTTTTAAAGGAAAGCCTTCATGCCCAATCCTGATTATAACACACCGGCGGAGAAATATGACTATATCTCAGGTCAGCATGGTGGATACTACCGCCATGATTTTATTGACCATGCATATTTATATAACCTTTATTTTCCGCCGGAAGAGGTGTTTACCTGTTTTAAAAATAAAATTCATGATCTTGTCCTGAACTACCCGGTTGCCCAGGATGTCCTTGCCAATCTGGTCGGTAAGCTTATTGATCAGCCACCAGAGCGCATTGTTGTTGGCAATGGTGCGGCAGAGCTCATCAAAATCGTCTCGGGACAAATTTCAAACAGGCTCATTGTTCCGGTGCCATCATTTAATGAATACGTGAATGCCGCGCCAAAGGGCCACGCCATAGAGTTTCCCCTTGAATGGCCGTCTTTCCAGCTGGATGTGGACAAATTCGCAGCCCACGCAATTAAAGCAAAAGCAGATGTTGCGGTTGTGGTCACACCGAACAATCCAACCTCTATCGCAGTTCCAAAACATGATCTTATTCGCCTGGCAGGAAAACTTGCCGATCATGACTGTCAGCTGATTATTGATGAGTCCTTTATTGATTTTACCCAGGACCCGGATCAGTTTTCAATGGAAAATGAAATTGAGCAATATCCCAATATCACTATTTTTAAAAGCATGAGCAAGGCATATGGTATCTGCGGCATTCGAATCGGATATCTGGTTACAGCAAATCTAAAATTTGCCAATGCCGTTCGTCAGGGTGTCCATATCTGGAATATTAACGGATTTGCCGAAGAACTTTTAAGAATCCTGCCTGATTTTCATGCGGATTTTATTAAAAGCTGCAGCCAGGTTAAAAAAGATCGGGATAAACTTTATGAAAAACTGAACGCGTTTTCACAACTTACGGTTTATCAACCAGACGCGAATTATATTTTTTGCCGCCTGCCCGACGAAGGTCTTAATGCACCCCAATTGACAGAAAAATTATTTATTGATCATAATATGTATATCAAACACTGTCAGGGTAAAACCATGCCCCATGCGGATCGTTTTATCCGCATCGCCTCTAGGACTTGCGAAGAAAACACCAACCTTGTGGATGCACTGGCATCTATCCTTGGGTATAAATAAAAGAGTTTATGATGACCACACCACCAAATCAACCCTCACATCAGACCAGCATGCTCTGGTTTGCCAAAGATCTTCCGAATATCTGCTCTCTTGCAGGACTTTTATGTGCACTTTTGGGGATCTACTTTGCGATTTTACAACATTTTTCCATTGCCGTCATTGCAATGATCTGGGCCGTGCTTTTTGACTGGGGAGACGGCATTATCGCCCGAAACATGAAGGGCAGAACGGCAAAACAAGGGGAATATGGAGGGCAGCTGGACTCGCTGATCGATATGGTCAGCTTTGGCATCTGCCCGGCTGTTTTTCTTTTAAGCTATGGGCAGTTCAGTGCATGGTATCTGCCGGGTGCCTTTGTGATTGTTGCCACCAGTGCGATACGACTGAGTTATTTTAATGTATTCGGTCTTGTGGA
>PIVQ01000978.1 GCA_003354055.1 Desulfobacteraceae bacterium
CCGGTTCTGCCGAATCCGCAGACGACTTCATCCATGATCATCCAGATGTCGTACTTTTTACAGATTTCCTGGAGAATAGGGTAGTACTCGGGTACGGGTTTAAGGATACCGCCGCCGGCGGTGATGGGCTCAACAATCATGCCGCCGATGGTCTCAGGACCTTCTTTAAGGATGACATCTTCCACTTTTCTTGCACATTCAATATCGCAGTTTCCGTATGTCTTTTCATAGGGGCAGCGGTAGCAGGCGCAGTGGGGGAACTCTACAAAACCGTCCAGGAAGGGACCGAAGTCTTCTTTCCTCTGGGCCTGGCCGGTGGCGCTCATGGCACCGAAGGTGGTGCCGTGATAATCACGGTCCCTGTACATGATTTTGAATTTGCCTTTACGGGCAGGGCTGATTCTGGAGGCCTGGCGGACTATCTTGAAGGCCTTCTCATTGGCTTCGGAACCGGAGTTTGAAAAGTAGACCTTGTCGTGATTGGGCAGCTTTTCTAAAAGCTTTTTGGCAAATTTGATGGCCGGGACATTACCGAAAACACCTGCAAAATAGGGCATTTTCTTGAGCTGTTCACAAACCGCTTCTGCAATGGAGTCCCGTCCGTATCCTACCATGACGCTCCAGACCCCCCCCGAGGTGGCATCAAGGTATTCACGGCCGCGAATATCTGTGACCATCAGGCCTTTGCCTTCGACAATAATCATCTGCTCTGCAGATTCAAACACTTTATGGGGCTTGAGGTGATGCCAGAGTGCATCCTTATCAGCAGCCACCATCTCTTCTGCATCATAGTCCAGCCAATCAAATTTTTCTTCCATGTATCCCCCTTACTGTATATCTGTCTTAATCTTTTGTTTTTTGGTTATGGATCCGGCGGTTGTGGGTCCGGCAATACTGGCGGGAATTGCCGGACCCAAAGGTACTGCTATAAGGTACTTAGGATCGGCTCCAAAATTACTTGATCTTTTGTTTTTAAAATACCCAGTCTTTTAAGGGATTTTGGGAAATAATTTAGATCAAGTTGTTTTGTAACGATTCCTCAGTGCCTTCGTTTAAACTTAGGCGCCTTGCTGAGTCTTCATATCAGCCTTGTCAACACCGGCAACGGTCACCGGTTTTTTCATGGCATCACGGCGGAACGGTTCGCCCAGTTCCATGTTGGTCATGACTTCAATGAAGGTAGTTTTGCCCTCTTCCATCTGAACCTTAATGGCTGTTGCAAGGGCAGATTCAAGGTCATCCATGTTATATGCCTGGACGCCCTCAACACCGCAGGCTTTTGCAATACCTGCATAGCTGACATTACGATCAAGCTCGGTGCCGACAAAGTTATCGTCATACCAGAGGGTGGTGTTTCTCTTTTCTGCACCCCAGTGGTAGTTGCGGAAGATGATCATGGTGATTGCGGGCCAGTCTTCACGGCCGCAGGCAGTCATCTCGTTCATGGAGATACCGAATGCACCGTCACCGGCAAAACCGACAACCGGAACGTCAGGCTGGGCAATTTTGGCGCCCAGGATAGCGGGGAAACCGTATCCGCAGGGTCCGAACATACCGGGAGCCAGATACTTACGGCCCTGTTCAAATGTCGGGTAGGCATTACCGATGGCGCAGGAGTTACCGATGTCGGAAGAGATAATGGCATCCTGGGGCAGGGCTGCTTTAATTGCACGCCATGCCATGCGGGAGGTGATTTTTTCAGGGTCACGTTTCCGGGCACGTTCGTTCCAGGTTGTTCCGGGATCATCTTCTTCGTGATCCATGGTGACAATCTCTTTGTCCCAGGCAGCTTTATGCTCCTGAACGCAGGCCTTGCGGGCATCTCTGTCAGCATCACCTGCAGTTTCGGAAAGCTGTGCAAAAATACCCTGGGCAACCTTTTTCGCATCACCCACAATACCTACGGTAACAGGTTTGGTCAGCCCGATGCGGTCGGGGTTGATGTCTACCTGGATGATGGAGGCATCTTTCGGCCAGTAATCAATGCCGTAACCGGGCAGGGTGGAGAAGGGGTTCAGTCTGGTTCCAAGGGCCAGGACAACATCAGCCTTGGAGATCAGTTCCATACCGGCCTTGGAGCCGTTGTATCCTAAGGGACCTGCAAACAAGGAATGGGTGCCTGGGAAGGCATCGTTGTGCTGGTAGCCGCAGCATACCGGAGCATCCAGACGTTCTGCAAGGGCAATGGAATCTTCAATGGCACCGCCGATTACAACACCGCCGCCGTTAAGAATGACGGGGAATTTTGCATTGGACAGCAGGGTGGCTGCCTGTGCAATGGCATCTTCTCCACCGCTGGGACGTTCGAACTCTACAATCGCGGGCAGTTCAATATCAATTACCTGGGTCCAGAAGTCACGGGGAACGTTGATCTGGGCAG
>PIVQ01000229.1 GCA_003354055.1 Desulfobacteraceae bacterium
AAGAATTTGGTATGATTTTCTTTTTTGAACCGTGACAAAAATGAACATTTGCTTGAAATTAAGATAAGTATTTAATTTAATAGGAAATATCAGGATTTGTTACGTCAAGTGATCTATAATCATGCCTTTTCAGCAGAAAGGTACAAACACAAGATATGGGTTTTGAGCTGTGATTGAAAATCTGACCTTTTATACCGGCACTCATGAACAAATTGTAATTAAAAAAGGTTACATAATTTATGTTTCAAAGGGAAGAAATCAAATAAACCATACTAAAAAAAATCAAAATTAGGGGACACTCAATGCTAAAATTTGATAAGCGTTTCGGGACGATAGCAATAGAAGACGGATTTGTTACAAAAGAGCAGTTGCAGGAGGCTATATCATTACAGGTGCATGAAAATATCGAGGATAATAAACACAGGCTTATTGGTGCCATCTTAATTGAACTAGGTTACATCACTAAAGAACAGGTCTTAAAAATATTGACCTTGATGAAAAATGTTTCATAAATCATAACCAAGAACTGTCTATAAGTCTTTGAAGTAGATGTGTTTACCGTCTTTGAATTTTATAGATTAACATTTAAGTTTGACACAAGACTATGTCTATACGTCCGGTGTGGTCGGCAGTGTTTTAAAGGCCCGGACTATTATTAAAAAAGCTCAGTTCTTTAGAGTACCAATATATTGTGTATGTACCTGTTGTTGTTGTGCTGCACTCCTGGTCATAACGGAACATATTTTTGTTATTTGCTATAAGTCAGGAGCAGAAGGGGCAGGGCTTCGGTGTCAGGTCCCGTGCATTGATACTATTGGAAATATTTTTTAACGATCAAGTCATGGGTGCCGTTTTGTTTGATCTGGTCAAGGGCCGCCTGAAATTTTTGGATCACCTTGTCATCCAATACTTTGTTAAAGGCGTACCAGAACTGATATTTATCATTTAGAATGTGGCTTTGTTCAATGTCGGTCCACTTGTACCCTTCATGCGCCAAACGATAGGCAAGCATTACATCGTTCATGATGACAAAATCAATTCTATTGGCGAACAGCTTTTTAATATTCAGATCGTCGGTGTCCACCTCATCAATATTTTCCCTTGGAACCCCGGCATTCAGGAGGTCATCAACTGCGGCATACCCCCTGCCGACACCGATTCTGTAAGGCCGGACATCAGCCAGGCTGTTAACAATAAGGTCTGTCCTTTTTTTGAGTTTGTATAAGGCAAAAATTCTTGGATAAATCGGCCCCACCCATTTATATAAATGTTCCCTTTTTTCATTTCGCGTCACTCCCAGGCTGAATGTATTCCCGGGTGAGGAGAGGGTTTTAAACATTCTTGGTACAGGAAAGAATTCTATTTCAATATCCACATCGTTCATATTCCGGATCATGGCCTCAAGTATCTCTACATAAAATCCTTTGGGCTGACTGTCTTCTTGATACATTAATGGGGGGAGATCTGTCCCGACGACCAGGTATTGTTCTGCATTTGCCGATACGATAAACCCTGAAAAAAGGATAAGAATCCAAAATATTTTTTCCATCATGATCTCCTTATCAAATGTGCGATGCTTATCCAGAAGTCCATATTGGGCCTGACCAGAGGGTGGACGTGCCAAAAAATCGCTTGCGTAAAACGTTAATCTCCAGATGGATTTTTATTTCGCTTTATATTATCATACCTTGGATTGTTTTGGCCAATAAGATTAATTAACTCATACATCCTTTAATCGTAGAACCCTTCAATAATGATTTCATACGGATCGCCGTTTGATTTAGCGCTTTCTATGAATTTGACGCCGAACATGTCCTGATCAACGGCAAGAAGGGCATTTCTACCTTTGATGATCGTACCTTTTGCCACCTTGCTTTTTACCCGGACAGCCGGAGGTACGGGAGGGGTTTTGTGGGCCTGGCTGAGTAAAAAGGTATCCTTCCGGATGGCCAGCTTTTTGACGACGGCTGCAAGCTTTTCGACTTCAGATTTTTGGCCCTCTATTTTGTCCTGAAGTATCTTTTTCTTTGTTTCATACTCGCGGTTATAACGGCGGGTGGCATTTACTGCCGCCCGGTACATGCCGTATTTGATATCTGCCTGCTCCTGGGCATGAGCCTTGATAGCTGACGGGTCCATGTCACGGGTTTCTTCAAGGAATTCTTTTTCAAAAATTTTAAAGAGCTTGCTGTCGTCAACGGGCAGTTCCGGCAGGTCCGGCCATTTGCCGGGGTTTTTGCCTGCTGCCAGCAACTTGTCTGACAGGGTCGGCAAACCGGACAGGGGTTTACATTGGAGAAGGGCCTGAACATATTTTAGATAGGACTGCTGGTTGAGGTAGACTTCCTTGATTTCCAGTTTTCGGCTGAGCCAGTCTTCGAGCTCTCGGGACTCATCTGTGCAGAGGAGTTGATCCAGTTTTTCCTGACGTGTCCGGATCAGGGCATCAATACCCTCTGCCTTGAGATTCGGGACCTTGCCGGTCTGCAGGATGCAGGGTCTGGGACCAATGTTGAAAATATTTTTTACCGTAATATCCTCATAGGCCTGGACAGCTGTGGCTGTAAGATCTGCATTGGGCGCTTTCAGGCACTTCCCGGTTATCACAATGGCATTTGAAATGATTTTCCCTGCCAGGATATCTCCTTCTGCCTTGATTTTTGCCGGCTCGACATCAGAATCGTCTTCCCGGATACCGGATCCGATATCCCCTTTGACAATAATGTCTCCGGCTACGGATACCTGGCCCAGGATATTGCCGGAAACTTCCAGTTCCTGGCAGCGGACTACAGCGTTCTCCAGAACAGAACCATCCACCTTGAGACGAACCCCTTTGTATTCTTCGCCAAGATCGGCATCAATGGATCCTGTGTAATGGCGGGTGGGAATGGATATGTCGCGGGCTTTTACAAATAAGGTGCGCTTCTGGTAGAGAACGGCAATACCATCTTGATCCGCAAGATAAAGATCGTCAGCACGGATTACCCCTTCACCGCAGTTGAGGGCCACCGCCTGGGGGGGAGGGGCTGTCAGGGAAAATCCGCTGACATCCTTGCCAGGTTTTCCTTTCTCAGCCGGGATGCGTTGGGCCAGTGCATCTCCTTTTTTGACCAGGGGGATAACATCCGTTTCCGTTGGGTCGTTATCGGACGGGTGAAACTCCGTATCAAAATAAAAGTCCAGCCTTCCGTCCTGTCCTTTTTCAGGGGCAACCCCCTGGGCGATCTGGAGTTCATTGCCCGTATCATTCTGTTTTAAAAATTTTACGATCTCATCATCAGGGCAGAGACCAAAGATGATTCCGATTGAGGTGAGCCACCGCTTCAGATCATCAACCCGAATATCTTCGAATCCTTGTTTTGAGCGGATCAGGAAGGCTTCTAATTTATTTTTGGAAAAACGGTATTCAAAATATCTGGCCAGCCGTTTGTTGATATTGGTTTCAGAGTTGTACTTTTCAAGGGCCTGTTCCAGGGACAACCTTTTTTTCTCAAGCTCTCTCTGGATTTTTAGAATACGGTCAAGATCCTTGTCCGACAGATCAAACAGTTCTTTTAAAATATTTCCCAGATACCGTCTGTCCTTGCCGTCTTTGACCTCTGACTCCTGAACCTGCAGGGCCTGGTTGAGTTGGTCAATGGTGATGAAATTCTTTTTAACGGCAATGGCACCGAATCGCATGTTTAAAGAGAGTCTTTCAATCTCTGAGGTAGCAATATCATTCATGGCCCCGGTCAGGAGTTCATCTTTAATCCGGTCCTGAGTCAGAAGAATGGCTGCTTTATCCGCTCTGGTGATCTCCTCGTTTTCAAGAAGGATGTCTCCGATAAGCTTACTCTCGCTGGTCTCTTTAAAAATGGCACTCTGGATATCCAGTGCCTTTTTTACACTTTCCGGCTGGACCAGCTGGTTGGCTATCCCAAGTTCACCGAATTTTTTGTCCAGCATTTTCACTTCCAGGTGATCCCGGACGGCAAAGAGAAAGTTGATATCCTCCTCAGAGAGGATGTCGGTTTCTTTAAAGAGGTCAAGAACCGAATAGCCGGGGAATACCTGGCGTTTTTGGGTAAGGGTGTCTAGAAGAAAGTTCTCCTGGTGAAGGGAGATCAATCGGCACTTTAACGCCAGAGTGATCAGGGCTTTATTGTCATCGCCAAAGAAATTCATACCCGGGCCGGACCGGGCATCGGGTTCTGGCGGTTGATCAGGCGCCGTATCGGCGGAATGGGTATCTGAGCTCATAACATCATGAAAAGTAAACAATTTTAGAGTTTATGTCAAGAAAACCTAAGGCCTATTGTCCTATGCCAGCGCCTCTTTGATAAATGAAAGCAAAAGATCATTATTGATGGGTTTGGAAAATGCCTTTAGGGCGCCGAATCTTTTTGCAAGCGTCAGATAGGTATCTGGCTGTGCCAAGCCCCCGCCGGACATGGCAATTATTTTTGCCGCAGGATCCATGGCTTTGATTTCTCTGATTAATTCCAGTCCTTCTTTTTCCGGCATGATAAGATCTGTGATGGTCAGGTCCGGAAGATCCTTCTTGTACCGTTCTATCCCCTGGATCCCATCCTTTGCAGTCAGAACGGTGTAGCCGTTTTTTTCAAGCATCTTGGTTAATAATTTTCTAATGGAGTCTTCATCGTCAATGATTAATACTTTGGGCATGTTCTTTCTCCGAGATGTTCCGTCTGAGTGTATTTGAGTACGATACTATAATCCGGGCTGATAGGCAATCCTCACGGATGAAAAAATCAGGTAGACATCTTTAGGTGTCGTCTCAGGAAGATTGGGTTTTGTTCTTGTCTGTGCTATGGTTTTGCGATATGGGTTGAGGTATGAAAGTATTTGCATGGATCTTGATCTTTTCGTTTCTGCTTACCGGTTGTGAGGATACCAATTTGCAACTTGCCACGGAGGCAGGGGTAGATGCAGTCAAAGCCGTCACCCTGAGTGACGAAGATGTCCGGCTTCTGGCCCGACAGGCATCGGGTGAGGCTGACAGGCAGCACCGGATTGCCGGCATAGGATCGCCCTATGGCAGACGGTTGCAGCAGCTGACACGGGGACTTAGGACCGAAGAGAAAATTTCGTATGATATTAAGGTATACCTGGCAGACCAGGTCAATGCCTTTGCCATGGCTGACGGTACCATACGGATATACAGCGGTCTTATGGAACGGATGAATGACAGGGAACTTATGTTTGTCATCGGTCATGAGATGGGGCATGTGGCCGAAAATCATGTCAAAAAAAAGCTGATGATGGCCTATGCTGCCTCATCTCTGAGAAAGGCAATTGCCTCACAGGAAAATGCAGCAGGTCAGATTGCAGGCGGGGCTTTGGGAGGATTTGTCCAGGTTCTTGCCAGTGCCCAGTTCTCGCAGCAGGAAGAGCAGGCTGCCGATGATTTTGGTGTGGCATTTTTAAAGTTGAACCGGTTTTCGGACCAGTGGGCTGTTAATACAGCGGCAAGTGCCCTGGAGAAATTGGCAACTGCCTCAAACAGCCACTCGATGCTGTCGAGTCATCCAGCCCCGGAGAAGAGGGCGAAAAGGGTTCGGTCAGCTCAGGGCGAACAGGAAACTTCCCTGATTGATACCCTTACGGCAAAGGGACAAGACTTATATGAGCAGATGGAAAATAAAGTACGGAATATCCTTTCCAATAATGAAAGCGAAAATAAATGAGTATTAAATTCTGCAGTCAATGCGGCAGTGCCATGGAACAAAAGATTCCGGACGATGATGATCATGTCAGAGCGGTATGTGGCCAATGTGACCATGTGCATTATGAAAATCCCACAATGGTCGTGGGTACCATTCCCGTATCCGGGGACAAAATTTTAATGTGCCGCCGGAATATCGAGCCCAGAAAAGGGAAGTGGACCCTGCCGGCCGGTTATCTTGAAAATCGGGAGTCGGTTCAGGAAGGGGCTGTCAGGGAAACCCTGGAAGAGACCCGTGCCAGGGTGGAACTTCTGGGGCCTTACCGGATGTTCAACATTTTGTTTGTGGATCAGATTTATCTGATGTTCAGGGCGGAACTTCTGACTGATGATTTCGGACCGACCAGTGAGAGCACGGAAGTTCGCCTTTTTAGCGAACATGAGATTCCCTGGGATGAGATCGCATTTGAAGTGATCCGCCAGACCCTGGTTGATTTTTTTAAGGATAGAGAGCACATTCGGAAACAAGCTCGGGAAAAGCTAAATGAACAAAAATTGAATAACGGGGTCTACCCCTTTGGGATAAAGGATCTCATATTCAAGCGACCCAAGGAGGGTACATGACAAGTCAATTTTCAGAACTTCGTGTCTTGGTAGTGGACGACAGCAGGTCCATGCGGCGGATTGTCCGGCAATTTCTGGAAAACAACGGGGTAACCAAGATTGCAGAGGCCGGTAATGGTCAGGTTGCACTGGAACTTGTCCAGTTTCAGCCTTTGGATATGATTGTTTCGGATCTGAATATGCCGGTGATGGACGGAATGGAATTTCTAAAAAACGTAAAGAAGGACCCTGAATTTCAAACCATTCCTTTTATCATGCTCACAGTGGAAGCGGTTCAAAAGACCATGAATCAGGCTCTGAAAGTCGGTGCAGACGCCTATATTGTAAAACCTATTACCGAATCGCTGTTCATCCAGGAACTAAAAAAGGTTCTGGACGGGGATTAGGAATCGTTACAAAATAACTTGATCTAAATTATTTCCAAAACCCCTTAAAAGACTGGGTATTTTGAAAACAAAAGATCAAATAATTTTGGAGCCGATCCTTAGCAGCGTAAGCAGCGTAGCGTCAACAGCCTCAGCGGGTCAGGCAGGATGTGAATTCTTTAAAAATCCGGGGTGAAAATTTTCCTGCAATCACCTCATTCTTAATCAGATTCAATGTATCAAAAGGTTTTTTGGCCTTTCGAAAGGCTTTTTCCCGATAGGTCAGGGCCTCATAGCAATCAATAAATCCAATGAGTTGGCTTTCCCGGCAGAGGATGTTTGTGCCGTTGGGATACCCGCTTTTGTCCAGGCGTTCGTGATGTTCCAGGGCAACATTGGCCACGGCGATGTTAAAATCCGTGTTTAAGATGATCATGTCGTGCCCTGCTTCCGCATGGCCCTGATATTGTTTGAACTGCTTTTCAGTCAGCCGGTCCTTTGTTTCAAGAATACGTTTATCCAGAGTTGAGGCGCCCACGTCATGGAGCAGGGCGCAAAGGGCCAGGGTGGCTGTTTCTTTGTCGGACAGCCCCATGGTAAAGCAGTATTGAAGTGTCAGTGCCGTCACATTTACCGTGTGCTCTATCATCATATTGGATACGGATGAGATTTTTGACAGATACTCCATGGTGGAGTGATCCCGGTCAAGGTTCTTGAACAGGATATCAATGGTTTCGGGCAGGGCAAGCATGACTGTTGCCTGGCCAGGTGTCAGGGCTTCCCGGACAATATTACCCAGGGCAGTTTTGATCTCGACAAGTCCGCCTTGGGCCACCTGTTTTGCAAATTCCATGTTCAGGCCCGCTGTCAGTTCCTTCAGGGCTTTTTCCTTGTCTCTGTTATCAATGAACAACTGAGGATAACGGGTCTGGGTGGTCCGTTCAGAATCCAGAACCTCTCCCGTTTTTTTGTAAAGGATAAATTCGCCGTCTTTTGACTGATAGTAAAACGGAACGGTTTTAAAAAACTGGACCTGGGATGCTCTAACTCTAAAATATTCCGACACCGATTGAACCTTTGAATACCATAGTTGACGTGGTTGTTAATTAATTTCAGATAAGCGCCATTTTAAAGGATTTGGTCAAGAATGTCAAACCGGTCAAAGGGGGGCATGACACAGGCTCCTGCAAACATTTCCCGCGCCAGGGCCAGCATTTCACGGCTGTTCTTTATACCGGCATCCAATGGAGTCTCACTGTTTTTCATTTCCTGCTGCAAGTGCTCAGGAACCGCAATGCCTGCCACCTTGGTATGGAGGAAGACAGTATGTTTAACGGTGAGCAGAGGTAAAATCCCCATGATAACCGGCACCCGGATATGTTTAAGACCGGTTTTGAGGCGTTGGGCGGTGTCGCGGTCATAGACCGGCTGAGTCACGATAAACTGGCATCCGGCCTTTGCCTTTTTTTCGATTCGTTTAATTTCATGGTCAAGGCCGTCAACCTCTGGTCTGTAATCCAGCACAGCACCCGTGCTCAACCCGGATTCTCTGGCCATGGAGATCAGATCACAGACATTCAGGTCATTTACCGTGGTGGTCGGTGTCTCCCTGGTTTGTCCGGAAGGATCTCCGGTAACGGCAATTACGGTATCAATCCCTAAAGCCCTGGCCCCCCAGAGTTCTGCCTGGAGACCGAGCCGGTTGTGATCCCGGACCGTGAAATGGAGGATGGCGGGCTTCCCTGTTTTTTGCTGGAGAATATTTGAAAAGGCCATGGCCGACATTCTGGGCTTGGCAACCGGGTTGGATGCCACAGAGAAGCCGTCAAATGTCAGGTTTGAAATGGCGTTTATTTTTTCCAGGAGCGGGCCGGTTTCATGGCCGGCTGGTGGTACCACTTCCAATGTGATTTTGAACCTGTCCGGATCAGTTAAGAGAAATGACATTATGCCTCCTTAAAGTTGGACCGTTGGGAACCGCTATAAACCAGATTGTTACCCAGTATGAACCAGAACAGGGGGCCGGGTCAAATCCTATGTCTATTCTTATCCCAGAAGGCCTGGGGCTAATGATTTGAAATATCAGGATTTTTTCTTGCCGTAACCCAGATGTAATGATAATGTTGCAATTGTTACAGAATCGTTCCTTGCTGCGAAAATCGTCTTTTGCGTATAAAAAAGAGTCATTTTAATTTGTAAGTTCCATATATTCAGGCCTGTTCAGCTTGTCCGGGTCTGGAAAAAGAGGGAGGTTGTTTTGGGTCTTAGCTACAAGATGCGTCTGGTGGTTCTGGTTGTCGGGCTCTGCATTCTGGGCGGCAGCGGTCTGTTGGTCAAGGGATTGCTGGTGCCAAAGTCTTTCGGGGTTTACGGGCCCTATCGGGCAGATGCCATCCAGGAAGAGACTAAGCTTCCCATCCGTCACGGTACAAATGACTCCTGCTACTCATGCCACACCTATGAGGCCAAGAGTCACAAGAAAGGCCTCCATAAAACCATATCCTGTGAATTTTGCCACGGCCCATATGCAGATCATGTGGGGGGCAATAAGAAAATCGGTACCCTGCCTGTGAAAACCGAAAAAGAAATTACCACCCTCTGCCTTCGCTGCCATAATACGGAAATCAAGGCCAGATCGGAGCAGGTGATCAAGACCGTGGCCATGCCGGATCATTTGAAAGATCAGCATGTCAAGCTGACTCACGACTGCAACCAATGTCACTATGTCCACGCTCCGTTGAAATACATCAACCGGGCCAAACAAATCACTGGGTTGACGGAGAAAAAACTATGAAGATGACACCGCCGACACCGGATATGAAAAAACGTTCCTTTCTGAAAAAGGTTTTAAACGGCACTATTGCCGGATCCCTTTATATGGTCTTTCCCATGAGCGCGGGTTCTTCCGGGTCATCGAAAGTTCTTGATTCTCCTGCGGCATTCCTGCCGTCGGAGCAGTTACCGGGAATCCGGAATCAGGACTATAATATCCTGGACCAGGATTTTGCCTTTATCGTGGACATTACCCGGTGTATCGGCTGCGGCTCCTGCTGTGTGGCGGACAAAAGGGAGTACAATGTACCGGACGGCAATTACAGGACCTGGGTGGAACGCTACGT
>PIVQ01000979.1 GCA_003354055.1 Desulfobacteraceae bacterium
AGAATAGAAACAATAAAGACAATCACAATCGGATATAATAAAGATTATAGAACAGATAGATACATCTCATATTACAATAATGATAATGAAACCGAAGCTGTAGGAAACAATAGAAAGGCGATTGACAAAACTTTTGAAACAAATCTGACAAACCAGAATGATGTAATATCAATTTATGTAGAATACTATAATAGGTTTATTAATATCAATAGAACTGTTACAATAGATAGGACCATACCGTTTACTGCTGGATTAGGTGATTTTATTACTTTTCCTGTTGTGAGAAAAACATTAGGTGCAGAGAAAGAAATATTCCCTAATGCAGTATATAAAATAGTTAGTATAGATAAAATAAACAACACTGTAAAGGCTGTATATTTTAGAGATGAACCAGACAGAGGTCTAATAATTCAATGGAATGAATCCCCATCTATAATATGGCGGTGGGTAGATAGCACAGAAGTCCTAATATTGGAGGCTAAATAATGGCGCAATTCGTAGATGGAGTAGTTCAGAACAATAGAACTAAGACAGCAGCAACTCTAACAAGTGAAGATAAAACCCCATATGATGGAGAAATCACAATAGAATTAGATACCGGTAATGTTAAAATAGGAGATGGGGTTACTTCGTGGACAGGGCTTCCATATTTCGCCCCTGGGACAGTAGGGGAATTCAAAAGTTTTGCTACATATAAAGACAGGACTAGTAATTTTCTATTACCTTTTGATTACAATAATGCTATCTCTACAACAACTTATGCAACATTGTTTGCAGAAATAGGGAATGTATATGAAACTCAGCATGTTGCAGCAGGAGACCCGGCAAGCGGGGGTAGTGCTTTTTACCCAACACCTGTGCCGGCAGCTTATAGTAGAATAGGTATCCCAGATATAGTATTTGTAAACACTGCTGTATCGTCTAATTTATTAACATACTCTACCCCTTCTGGATTTAGAGATGGGACTATATTTAGATATGAGTTGTTAACCGGAACAACAATTACAAATCTTTCTAGCGGTACAGAATATTATTTAAGAAGAGTGTCAAGCACAACATTATCTATCCATACAACTGAAGCAAATGCAATTTCTAATACTTCTCCGATTGCTATTGCTGATGGAGGTACAGGGACATTTAGATTGACTCAAGAAGGAGTTGGCATTACACACGCTATAGAAGATCACCGTCAAGATATGTATAATATAGAAATTGCTGATACTGGTTCAGGTCTAGTTGTTTTTACTCCTGTCTCTAACCCTCCTCAGTTCACATTAGGGGTAGATGGAGTAACCGCAAATGTATCAAATGAAACAAGGGCATCTGCATTTTATGAATTTAAATACATTAAATATTTATAGGAGAAACAATGGAAAAAGAAACTAAACAAAAGAAAACAAAAGATCTAGCAAAAATAATGGCTGAAAGATCAGAAAAGAATTATAAGGCTGTGTTAAAATTAGAAGCAACCGACAAAACAAAGTTTAATCAAGAAGATTACAAGAGCTGTAAGGCTAGAGCTGCAGACATGTTAGCAGAAGCACATAATGAGGATAACAAGTTTCTCGCATATGCTATACTAATGCATAGAGAAGGAAGCCATGAAGAGATCCGAACACTTGAAAAAGAAGCTTTGGCAAGTAATTTGCAAAGCTCTGAAATTAAAGTCATTGAAGAAAACGCAACACGGGGCTGGTGGAGGCTTTAAATTAAAATATATAAATCTTACTGGGTTGTTAATAATCCCAGTATATAACATCTTTATAACTTTATATCAAAATAATAGTACTGCAAAATTAGCATTATTTATTATACCATTTTTATTAATGTCATTATTTATATTTATTTCAAATGGCAATAAATATGTAACTTCAATCGTATACCTTATAATAGCAACATTAACAACAATAGATCCTGTAAACTTAACAGATTACTCAGGGGCTATATTTTTTTCGTTTTCATATCACCAAATAAAGAATAAAAAGTACGGTATTCTTATATTGATAATAACAACCATATCACTAACCGTAAGGTCTATTTCTAATGATGAGACAATCCCTCAAGTTATAGGTATGATGGTTGCCTTCGGACTTATATATTGTATCTATTATAAACTAAATATACACGAAAGTGTCGTCAATCACACGAAAGTAGTATTAAACAAAAATAAAGAAGGTTTAGACCCGATTGTTGTCAGAATTGTGCAATTACGAGCACTAGAATATGATTGGTGGGAAATAAATGATATACTCAAGCTTAATGTTACTGATAGGACTATATGCAGTAAAGTTTCTAGGGAACGTAAAAAGCACGGGTTTAAAAACCAAGAAGCTTTCTCAATGTTTGTTTTATCAGATAATAGCAAAGAAGATCATAT
>PIVQ01000230.1 GCA_003354055.1 Desulfobacteraceae bacterium
CTTCAGGACTACAGACGGAATTTGGGAATAAACATTGCCCGAATCCAGAGGTGACGCCTCCAATTTAATTAACTTCAGCGGATATGGGTCAGCAGCTTGGCAAGCCAGTCCAAAGCAGAACCTGAAGGTCAGAAACCTGAGGACTTTCCGGGGTTTTCTGTCTCTGGATGTGTAAACTATTTTGGCAATTCCGTATTCGAAAATATTGTAAATGGAGTCTAAAATGCCCAGTAAAAATGAAAACATCCAGTACCTGAAAGGAATGTTGGCCAAGGTAGGGATTGCAAATATGGTTGAGCAGGCCAATGAAATCAATAAATGCGGTGGGATCAGAAACTGCGGGGCCTGCGCCGTTCAGTACACCGAGATCCATTTTTATGATTTGACCCTGCCGGTGATCAAGGACAGGCAATTTGACATTAATAAAATCGCTTCCCTGTGGGGGATTAAGCCCAAAATGATCAGGTTCCCAGCGTTGATCAATCAAATCAAAAAGGACCAGGCCCCTTGTATCATCTGTTTTTGGAGCAAAGGCGGTTTAGGTGCCAATATCGGCGGCACCCATATCATCAACGCTATCCCTGACGAATCAAAAGACGGTGTTTGCTTTGTTGACCCGCAAAAGGGAGAGACCTACACCATCAGCAAGATGCAATACACGCTAATGAACGATAACAAGCCCAGTGTACTTTGTGTGTGGACCCCTGACAGCTATACGCCGTGACCGTTTGAATGAGAACACCAATGTTGGGGAGTCCAGGTATTTGTAAACATCTATAATATGCGCTTGCCTTGGGATTGCGAGGTTGGCAACTGGAGAAAGCGAACATTTACGCTGGAGCGTCACAATAACACCCATGCCAGAATCATCCGGGTCTGGTCTGATATGAGTCGGAATCCACCGCCCAAATTCAACTTCGCTTACAGCATCAATAAGCACTGGGGCTTTAAAAAAGCAGAGAATCAGGGGCTGATTGGGTCGTAACCCGATGACGTAAAAAATCAAGAGGCTCCGCCGCTGATTTGTTCAGTCCCGGGACTATTCCTTTCACGGTGCGGAAGCATCAGCCGCCAGAATCGCGATCACCTTCCGGGTGATCATCTGGGGATTGGTCTGTTTGAAAAAGCCGGCCACCTCAATGGTGCATGTCCCCGGCTTTTTGGCGATGAGAACTGCCCGGCGGTCAGATTTGTCCGTAACCTGGTAACTGTCCTCTATTTTCTCATACTTACTGTGTCCCAAATGCTTGTATTCAATCCCGGCCATGTCTCCGGGGACAACATCCCACATCACCCCATGGATATTGTCCAAATCTCCGGGAACCTTCAGAATCATCTCCACCCGCTCCCCAACACGGATTTCAGCCTTTTCAAGGATGATCTCACCCATGAGCCGTGTATGGTCACAGGTACCGGCAGTTAAAATCAGGCCTGCGGCAAAAACCAACACGATTTGTTTTAGGGTTTCCATAACGACTTAATTCCCTTTTCCACTGATTTGAAACCCTTTTGGATATAGTTGAGGCAGACCACGTTTTTTTCAACGCTGCCCAGACGGATATAGATCAGTTTAACATCACCGTCCAGAATATCCGGATCCCGGTAAAATTTATCCAGGTCAAAAAAACCTGAATCATTGAAGGTTCCTACCAGATTCTTTACCTGGTCCTCCGTCAGGTTTTTAGTCCTGAGGATATCTTCTTTGGTCTTCTTTTTACCGTCGGTCTTACTGATAAAGGTGAATATTTTTCCGGACTCAAGCAAAAAGCCGCCGGTCCCGTCCGGATGGACACGGATAAATGTTACAGGTCCCCGGTCAGCCGCAGCCGGTCCGGATGTGAACTCAATAAACAAATCTTTAGAATAGGGAATATCATCGGATCGGCATGCAAACATTGTAAGAAGCATTACGCCAATGATCAACAGATATTTCTTCATCATTTCTCCGAATCCCTTATTTCACCAACCGCTGAGTTTTTACTGGCTGAGCTTTACTCGCTGTGCTTCACACGCTTTTTGATATGATCATTCATATCCTGAGGTACACAAAGGGTTGGGGCCAGCAACTCCTTCATATTGGCCTTAAATCCTTCAACAGCCTCAGGCGGATCTGCATGGCTGCCCTGGACAATGCGGACATCCGGATACGCCTCCCGAATCACCTTTTCATATTTTTTGATAAAAGGGCACCCGTGCTTCATGCAAAAGGAAAAATGGATCACATCCACATTAAATTCCATCAAAGATTTTACCCGCTTGAGGATCTTTTCAGGCGCATTCAGGGTAGGACATCCGGCACAGGAGATGATCCCGGTCAGTTCAAGGGCCTCATGCTCAAGATATGCGCTAAAATATGCGCCACGGGTATTTATAGCCTTCAAGCATCCGATGGAGGCGCAATTTAAATCCTGGGTGGCATTGGCACAGGTAATCAAACCGATTTTTGTCATAACTCTTCCTTTACTGCTTAAATTTTTAGTTCAGAATTTGCCTTAGATGTAGGGGGAATTTGATTTTTGGTCAAGTACAATAAAAAAAGCCGCCGCTGAAACTCAACGGCGGCTTTAGGAGTTAAACAATCATTTTTCAGTTCATATTTCTATTTTTCCACATCCGGATCACTGTCTTTTAATCCAGAGACAAGTCCGTTGATATCACCGGCTTTAAGACCGATCTCCGTCATCAGCGAATCGATGAGCGGTGCCTGGCCTCGGTATCTTAAGGCACTGTTGACAACCTGATCAGACAGGTTCCCTGTACCCTGGGCCACCTGTTCACCGTCGAGACCTACGCGTTGTCCACCTGTCAACCCATCCACCTGGATGATCTTGATCCCATCAATATTTTCCATGGGTTTAACGCTTTCTTTGATGATCTCAGGCATATGCTTGATCAACGCCATGCGAACCTGCATGGCAATCTGCTGTTCCGACAGGATATTATCAGCATCATTGATTGCCCGCTGGCCTTCAGCATCAACCGTATACCGTTTTTCTGCAGCTTCGGCGCCCAAGACTTCGGCATCCGCGTCACCCTGTGCCTTGATCCGAACTTTATCCGCTTCCGCATTAGCAAGTGTTCTAACCGCTTCAGCCTGATCCATTGCAGATATTTTTTCAGTATCTGCCGCAATTTTTATCTTAATGGCCTCACGCTCTGCATTTTCTCTGGCCTTTACAAGTTCAACAGCCTTTGCCCGCTCTGCGACTTCCGTATCCCTGACAGTGACAACGGCCTCTTCTTCTTTGACCGCAATGGCACGAGCCCGGTCTGCTTCGGCCTGGGCTTCCGACTGGGCCCTTGATTTTTCAGCAATGGCAATGGCCCGATCCTGCTCTGCCAGTTCCAATGTCTTCTTTTTCTCAATTTCAGAACCTTCAATGGCCCGCTCTTTTAAAATATTTTTCTCTTTCAACAACTTGTCTTTTTCAATCTGCTCTTCTTCAACAGATTTATCAGCCAGAATTTTTGACATGTCCACGTTTTTCTGGGATTCAATCTGTGCCTGTTCGGCTTCCCGTTTCTTTTCGGCCTGCTCCTGTGCAATCTCAGACATCTGGGCGGCACGCCGAATCTCTATTTCTCTTTCCTGTTTTAATTTCGCGTATTCTTCTTCTTTGGTAATTTCAAGCTTCAGACGCTCTGCCTCAAGATTTTTGGTGGCAATGGCAACTTCTGTATCCTGCTCTATATCGTTTCTTTTCTTCCGTCTTTCCTCGATTTTCTCTGTGAGCTTGGTAAGCCCCTCTGCATCAAATGCATTGTCAGGGTTAAAATGACTCTTGCTGGTCTGGTCCAGGCCGGTCAATGAAACGGTTTCAAGTTCAAGACCGTTCTTCAGCAGATCCTCTGTAACAACCTGTTGCACCTTCTGAACAAAATCAACCCGCTGTTCATGCAGTTCCTCCATTGCCATCTCCGCTGCAACCGCACGCAGGGCATCAACGAATTTACCTTCAACCAGTTCTTTCAACTCTTCCGGGTTCATTGTTTTAAGACCCAGAGTCTGGGCGGCACTTGCAATAGCATCTACCGTTGGTTTTGCTCTGACATAAAACTCAGCGGCAACATCTACACGCATGCGGTCTCTGGTGATCAGTGCCTGCTCATTATTCCGCTGCACTTCAAGCCTCAAGGTATTCATATTCACAGGTATGATTTCATGGAAAACAGGCAGGACCATAGCCCCCCCGTTCATTACCACTTTCTGTCCCCCGAAACCGGTTCTCACAAATGAAACTTCCTTGGTCGCCCGTTTGTATAATTTGGCAAAAATTAAAACCATTGCGATTAAGGCAACAAGAATGACACCTGCAATCATAAGGATACTAGCCATGTTCAGCATCTTTTCTACTCCCTCTTTAATTTTTAGTTTTCTTAGTGCTATGAATTTGCTGACTGATCAGCAGTTTGATTTTTGAAATTAGAAATTTTTTTAGTGAAGCGCTATAACCTTCTCGACGGACTCCTGATTTTCTTTATAGATCCATTTCCTGCAGTGCGGCTGTTGAATTTCGAATGCATTTAAAACCCGCACCGGTCTGCCTGACGATCAGGACCTGGTCCCCCTGTTTAAATTCTTCGTCCGTAAGATCCGGTTCAACCATGACATAATGAATAGTTCCGAACTTATCTTTCAGTTTTGCCTGGGCTGGATTATTCAGGGTCGCTGTCCCCAGTATAATCACGGCAATACGTCCGATAAAAGTTTTTTCAGATACCGCTTCCGTTTCATCCTTTGGCATTATTCTGGCGATGATACCGGTAAAGCCTCTGACAACAGGTAAAGCAACCGGAAGTGTAATCCCCGACGCTAAAAAAGCGGGTAAGAGCCTGCCGGTCAGTTGTTCTACGACAGATTGAATGAACAATCCCATAAGACCGAATACGGTTAGAAAAGCAATAAATATAATTAAAAACGGAACCTGTCCGATTCTAAACCACCCGAATGTTTTGGTTAATAGCCCCGGGTCCGACACTTCCGGAGAGTCCAGATCAGCATCCATATCAATATCAAAATCCGGTATGAACGACTCTATCATACTGGATAACCCGATGCCGATCATGGTTGTAACACCTTCCAAACATGCAATCATAATCATGATGGTAAGAGAGACCATAAACGGCAGGTTCTGATCCTGAAGTATGAATTCAACCATTATTAATTTGCATCTCCCTTGATTTTTGCAAGCCGTTCCTGAATTTTATTTTGGCGGGCCATCTCCTCCAGCTCTGCAAGCTGGGCTTGGGACCGTCTTTCAGAACCTGCCACCCTCCCGGGTATACCTGTTGTCTTTTCCATGACCCGGTCAAATGCGAATTCAGCTCTCAAGACCTTGGTTTCAACATCGCCTGAACTACTTGTCGTAGAACTTGCCTCTAATGACTCACTCCTGTTTTCATCGATGTTTCGAAACTGGATAAGTTCCTCTTTCATCTCACGTTTTTTCGCCTGCAGCGCATTTACATAATTCTCAAGTTCAGTTTCCTGATCATTACAATCATCAATGGTGGCTTCGAGAATCGGAATCTGAGTTTCAATATCCAGTTGTCTGGCGATGGCTGCTTTAGCAAGGTCATCCCGCTTTTCATTCACAGCCAGTTCTATGTTCTCACTCAGGTCCTCATGTTTTTTATTCTCTTCCATGAGTTTGGAGCTGGCCAGATGTTTTTTGGCAATCACCTTTCCTAATTCATCACGGACATCGCCAACAGCAGACTCAATTTCTCTTATGGACTCGGCTAATACTGATTCAGGTGCCGCATTTTCTATTGAATCAATAAGGGAATGAACACTACCGCTGATAATCCGGCCCACCCGGCTGATTAATTTTTCCTTCATTTTAAATCCCCCTGTCTGTTAATGGTGGTTATTATTTTGGCAACTCTAAAATCGGCTCGACTTTTTCGAACAGTATTTCAGGATCATAGCAAGGATTTTTTGTTCCTATGCCCATCTGCATCAGGGATTCGAACAAGCCGAACATCCGGAATAGTCCTGTATCCCGAGACTTCTTTGCCGGACCTATATAATAATAGCCCTGAGTTTGTCGTTAGGAATCGTTACAAAATAACTTGATCTAAATACCCGGAAGGGCAGAAACTTGTTTCCAAAACCCCTTAAATGGGTATTTTGAAAACAAAAGATCAAGTGATTTTGGAGCCGATCCTTAGGTGTTTTTGCCCCGTTGATGTTGAGTTGACTTAAGAATTCAACATCTTCATTTGATATACGGGCTCTGATTTTGCTCCCATGCTAAATTGTTCGATTGACGGTCAGTGTATCTGTTTTCATATAGCAAAAAAGTGGAATAGAATCTGTTAAGTGTTGAATACCCCTTGTTGACGGGTTAATGAGTCGATTGTCAATGAATTTAATTCTCCTTGTGATCGGATGAATTATCAAGAGAACACTTAATCAATTTAGACCGGTTGGTCAATAGAATTTTGATTCCTTACAGCGAAGGCTGCCCCAAAAAAGGAAAACAGCCTTTTTATGCTGACCTGGCACTGCTCCGGCCGTTATTCCATAAGCTGTCGAAAGGTCGCAAGATCAGTCTTTGAATAGTGGAAGAAGTTATCGTGGACAGAGTCTGCAAAATCCTCGAATTTCCGGTAGGTTTCTTTATCCAGGGAGGCAGAGTAGAGATTCACCACAAGATCGTGGGCAATATAATCCTCGCTGACTTCTATAAATCCTTCATCCCGGCTCCAGGTGACCTTGGAAGCATCTCCTCTGGAAACAATGCCTGAGACAACATGGGAGTGGTCGATGATCACGGAAAGGTAGCGTTCTTTTTTCTCGGCCATATACCGTTTTATCCGGCGATGGGGTACAAGGTCCTCATAGACCTTGGCCGTACCGAAATAAATACCGCGAAGCCGCACCCCTCTTTCCAGTGCATCATCCAGCTCTTCGGTCAGGGCGTTAAGTTCCTCGTCCCAAATGGAAACAGCCACCCGTTTTTCCGCGCCCTTGATCAGCACCTTTAAAAAGCTGATGATGTTTTCCCGGCCCTGGATCACCACCAGCTTGTCGTCCTGCTTGGGTTCCCTGTACAGGGTGCCTGCATACCGGGTAAGATCATCAAAGATTTTATCATATCTGCCTTTGAGTTTTTTGATAAAAATCTCCGGTTCTATGGGCGTGTATACCCGGGTTTTCCCCTCTTCCTGCTCAAACACCATCTGCTTGGCAATAAGATTTTTCAATACCTCATAGATCCTTGATCGGGGGATGCCCGATGCCTTGCTCAGGGCATAGCCGTTTACCGGGTACTCTTCAAGCAGGGTGAGATAAGCCTTGCATTCGTAGGCGGAAAATCCAAGGGATTTCATGTCTTCCATCATCTGTGCGTCCATGGATATTTCCTTTGTCTTGTCTGTTTTCATCCGTCTTTAACCTGCAAAGGTCATGACCAGGTAAGTGACCCCGACAGATCCCAGAACCGGAACAATTATCCCGCCCCTGAAAAATCCGTAGGCCAGGGTAAAGCCCATACCGACTAGGGCTGCCGCCGGCATATCCGGGGTGGCGCTCATCACCCCCGGTATGATCAGGGCACCGATGGCAGCCACGGGAATTGATTTTAAAAAGGCATCCACAATCCGCGGCACCTTCATATTGCTGAAAAAAAGAAACGGGGCCAGTCTGGGGCCGTAGGTCACGGCAGCCATGCCTAAAATCAAGGGAATAAGATTATCCATGGGCTTCCTCCTTCTGTGGCAGGGATACGCTGATAACAGCGCCGATTGAAGCGATGACAAGGATACAGACAATGATACTCCAGCCTTTGGGCAGCACATCCATATAGACCAGCAGCCAGTTGAACAGGCCCGATGCCAGGGCCAGAAACGTGGACCTGAACGAGGACTTTATTTCAGGCATAAGGATGGCCAAAAGCAGGGCATATAGAGCCACACCCATGCTCTGGGTTAAAACAGGCGGCATAAACCCGCCGAGAAGAAATCCTGCCATAGTGCCGGATACCCATCCGGAATAGGCAGAGAATTCCACCATCAGAACAAAGGTCCGGGTCAACTCCCCCTTGGTAAAAGAGAGCACTGAAAAAACCTCATCGGTCACCCCGAATGCCATAGGGATATACCAGGCCTTTGCCTTTTCTTTGATCCGGGTGGTCAAGTAGGTACTCATAAGAAAATGGCGGAAATTGACCAGCAGGGTGGTCAGGATAATGCCCATGGGACTCATGCCCGTCACCAGAAGATTCAGTGCAATAAACTGGCTGGCTCCGGCAAAGACCACGGCTGAGAATAAAAAGGCCTCCAGAAGAGAGGCGCCTGTTGTTTCGGCCAGGATCCCAAAGGCTACGGCAGCCGGGAAATATCCTATAAAAAGTGGAATTCCCGCCCGGACCGCGGTACTGATATTTTGCTTTTCCATAGTGAAACTCCGTTCAGATTAAATATAGTGACTATTGTAGTAACTACTACTCTATTGTCAATAAAAATCCGTCCGGAGAATGTAAAAAAAGTTTAGGACTAAGGGGTCGCGCAATAATTAGTTCACGTTCTGTTTGCAAAATACCCAATGTTTTAAGGGTATCTACAAATGGATTGTTTGAAGTTATTTTTGCGCGGTCCCTAAAGACGAAAACCGTCGGAAATGCCTGAATCCAGGATGTCCTGTTTTAAAAACCGGATAAAGGTTTTTTCCGTAAGGCTGGGGATTTTATCCTGAAGCAGGACCAGGGAAATCTTGTTGATCACATCCTTTTGCGCGGTCCGCACAGGAACGATTTCTCCGCTTTCAATGGTGGAGCCCACGATGTGCCGGGCAATCACCCCCATACCAAGATCGTTGAGAATCCCGTTGATCACGGCCTGGTGGCTGTCCGCGGTCATGACCCGATTCAATTCGATGGAAAACCGGTTAAAATGATGCTTGAACCAGTTCCTCAGGGTAAGGGAGGTTTTCTGGTAGGAGATGAATTCTTTTTTCGCCAGGTTTTGAAGGGAATGGTCCCCTTTTATCTCCCGGTCGTAATAATTTTTTGAGCAGGCCAGGATCACCTCCTCATCGATCAGGGGCTCTATGCTGTACTGTCCCAGATCCCCGAACACCTGATCCCGGGTAAGGAAGATATCCACCAGGCCGAAGTCCAGTTCCCCGCTGCTGATCATGGGAAAGATCTCGGACGGATCCCCCAGGTTCATGGAAAAAATCACCTCGGGATAATGTTTCCGGAAGGCTGCAAAAATCCGCGGGAAGTAGGATTTTCCGAACTCAATGGGAGAACCGATACGAAGCAAGCCCGAGGGAACATCTTTGGCCTTGAGAATCGTTTCAATCCCGGCCTCAAGATCCCGGATAAAGGGTGAGACAATATTGAACAGCTGTTCTCCGGCTGACGTGGGCACAAGCCTTCTGTGAAGCCGGGTGAACAGAGGGACTTTTAATTCAGCTTCCAGCTTGGCCAGGGCCTGACTCACGGCAGATGAGGTAATGTTCAGTTCTTTGGCAGCCAGGGCCACGCTTCTGGTGTCAAAGATAAAATAGAAGACTTTAATACGGTTCAAATCCGGTAACATTAGTAATACTTACCCAAGGAATTAATTGTTTTAATTTTACTAAATAACAAAAAAGACGTATCTTTTCAACACCAAGCAAACGATCCGATTGCACCTTTTTAACTGCGGACCGTTTTGAACCAAAACCAATGGAGGTGGAAAATGAAACAACTTATAAATACAATCCGACAGATGATGGTCTTTTTTTTCACACCTGAAGATTCTTCACTGATCGC
>PIVQ01000980.1 GCA_003354055.1 Desulfobacteraceae bacterium
GAGCCATCAGTCTCAGGTGAGTTCCTCCCCTTTTTTGATAAGGACTGTTTTCAGGTCACCCGGTTCCTGGATAGTACGGAACTTGCGCGGCCCGGGTGGCTGTCGTCCCGGGAGATGGGCGAAGAGATGGCAGGATTTCTCATCTCCATGCACGGGGCCTCCCGGGGAATAGAATCGAAAATAAACTACCCTGAATTTTCCATAAAAACCTATATCTATAAATTGTACAGGGATATGGAAATCCATAACAAAGCGGCCTACAAAAGATACCTGCCCATCCTCACCTTTCTGGAACAGGGCTTCATGAATGTCCATGACCGCCTGAAACTGCAGTTCTGCCACGGAGATTTCCATCCGTTAAATGTCATCTGGGATAATTGCCGGATCAGGGCGGTGATCGACTGGGAGTTTACGGGCATCAAACCGGATTGTTATGATGCGGCAAACCTTACGGGATGTGCCGGTATTGAACACCCCGAAGGCCTGGCCAAGCCCATGGTCACAGATTTTTTAAGCCGGATCCGGGAGAGCGGAATCGTCGACGAATTGGGCTGGAAATGGTTTCCGGAGTACATTCTGGCATTGCGATTTGCCTGGCTGTCCGAATGGCTGAGGAAGAAAGATCATGAGATGCTGGAAACGGAATTTGCCTTTATGAATATTCTCATTCGTCATATGGATGAATTAAGGGAGATCTGGAAACTTCCTTAGGAGAAAATTATGCCCGGATTCATCTCCCCGGATCAGTTGGACGCGTTGATTCAACAGGGTCGGGAAAAATCATTTGTCATCATTGATGTGAGAACGCCCAAGGAATACGCCCTGGATCATATTCCCGGGGCTGTGAACATTCCGG
The DNA here is from genome assembly GCA_003354055.1 of Desulfobacteraceae bacterium. Next base: position 857 of record PIVQ01000980.1, read on the forward strand.
TCTCCTGCATTGATGCCCATGATCTTATCTCGGAACCGTGTGACAGGCTTATATTTTATTGCCGGAACGGTATGCGGTCAAAGGTGGCTGCTTTTATTGCGGCTGAGGCCGGCGTACCGGATACTCTGATACTGAATTTAACCGGCGGCATGGCCGGATATACCGGGGAAATTTTGCTGGATATGCCCCGGTTGGAGATATTTCCCGGAACCATGTCGCTGGATGAGGTGCTGAACACGGCCATGAATCTGGAAAAAGGGGCGTATCTGTTTTACGAAAAGGCATCCCCCTTATTTGAGGGCACACCTGTGCACCCCGTGATGATGAAAATGGCAGATGCAGAGGTGGCCCACGCCAAAAAGATTTTTCACCTTCTGGACCGCCTTAACAGCGGCAGGCAATCATTTCAAAAGGCATTTTCGACCTGCCGGGGAGATATTCTGGAAGGGGGTAAAACAAGAGTGGAGATTCAGGACTTTTTGGACCGGATCACTGAAGAGACCCGTATGGAGGTGCTTGAGTTCGCCCTGGACATGGAGTTCTCAGCGTATGACCTCTATAAAAACAGGGCCTTGGCATTTACGGACCCCCGGGCTAAAAAGCTCTTTATTGCCCTTGTCCAGGCTGAAAAAAAACATATCGCAGACATCGTTAATTGTATCGATAATTATTTTTGAACACGACATTTTTTCCTTGATTTTTTGATTTGGATTTTGATAGGATCCTTCCAGCTTCATCTTTTTATTTTACGACTTCCATAATTTTTACGAAATTTTTTATCAGAAACACAAGTGTTTCTGGCTTTTGTTATTGATACGATTGCCTGATACAATGTTGTTTCTGATGTTGTCCGACGTTGGGATTATTGCCTGATTTTTTGTTGAAATGGTTAAAAATCGAGTTGTTTGGGCGAAAATGTAAAGAAAGATCTATCGTGGTATGGGCTTTGCAGTTTGTAGATAATTGTAGATTGAACTAATGAAACGAAAGTCGAGCACCAGGAGATCCGGCTCAAGCGTATCAGGATTGAAATCCAGGAGGGAGTGAACATGTCTGAATATCTTAGTAGAAGGAAAAAGACGTATAAAAGGGGAGTGGTTTCTTTTTACGGTGCATTAAAATCCAACAATGAAGTATATTTTCAGATGGCTTCTTTATTTAAAGAGGTAACAAAGGGTGACGAGCACCTGAGCGGTCAATGGATTGACCGGATGCTGGCCTCGCGCCGGCCAAATAGTCCTGGTAAAATCTTTATGGATAACTTATAAAAAATAATGCCCGGCATATCATTCTTTTTCAGCCGGGGGCCGGTTATTCAAGGCAAACTATTTACACAACATACTTAATTTAAAAAGGAGCATTATCAATGGCAGAACAACTCGGTATCTATAAATGTGGCAAATGTGGAAACATTGTACAGGTCCTTCATAGTGAAACCCCACCTGTAACCTGCTGTGGCAAACCCATGGACAGACTGGTTGAAAACACGGTTGACGCTGCCGTGGAAAAACATATTCC
>PIVQ01000231.1 GCA_003354055.1 Desulfobacteraceae bacterium
AGAAAGCGGCGGTTGTATAGTCCTGTCAGGGGATCCTGGATGGATTGTTGCCTCAGGGATTGCCTCAGATTGATGTTGACCAGGGCCAGGGCAATATGCTGAGTGATTTTAAGGGCGATTTGGTTAACCGCCTTCCTTTGGAATGCTCTTTGGGATTTAGCCTCCGAACTGGAAAAGCGGATATGAAGCATGCCGAGGATCTCGCCGTTGGAAATCATGGGAACGCAAAGGGATAGGCGGACCTCAGGGTCATCCATATGGGCACAGGGAAGGCCGGACTCTGTTTTATCCATGAGATAGGGTTTATCCCGGCGTAATGCCCAGCAGTCTTCTATCAATACCGGTGCGTTATCTTCATTAAGACCTGCCCAGTTGACCAGAACCTCGAGGCACTCCTGTTCCGGATCAAAGATAAACAGTTGACCTGAGGAGTCAGGGAAAAATGCTTTGAAATACCGGTGTAATACCTGGAAAATTTCATCGGCAGTATGGCAGACCTGAATCATCTCGCTCATCTTCTGGAGCAGAGCGCTTTGCTCGTTTATCATTTCAAGTTCCATGACCCGGTCCGAGAGCTCACTGGTTCTTTCTTTCACGCGATGTTCTAATTTTTCATGGGATTGCTTTAATGCCTGTTCAGAAGTTTTCTGCTCCGTAATATCAGAAAAAAAACCTTCGACGTAGATGATAGCGTCGCTGCTGTCCTTGTAAGCTTTGGCATTGAATGATATCCAGATTATTTTTTTATCTTTTCGGATCATCTGGATCTGGAATCCTTTGAGGATATCCTGCCCCTTCAGGACTTCAAGTATTTCTCCAATACAATCGGGATCCTTGAAAAATTGATGCTCTGATTTCTTGGTATCTTTTATCAGAGTAGCCGGATCATCATATCCGAGCATATCCGCCATTGCCGGGTTGGCAGCAAGAATTTTCCCCTTGGGGGATACCTGAAAAATTCCTTCCACTGCATTTTCAAAGATGCCCCGAAACCTTTCCTCTGAGGCCTGTAAAAGGGTGCTGGTTTTCTGGAGCTTATCAATGAACCTGTTATAATTTTCTGCCACCCGACCCATTTCTCCGCCCCATTTGATATCCAGGCGATTGCTGAAATCCGCTTTAGCCCCGGACCCGAATACATTGATCATCTCCTGAAGGGGTTTTGCAATTCTTGAGCTGATCAGCCAGGTGATGGGGATGATTAAAACCAGCATGAGCGCAATGCTTAAAATCAGGGAATATCCAATGTTTGCCAGGGGATGGTAGAATTCTTCAAGATAACTGGAAGAGGCAACAATCCAGTCCATTTCAGGAATATAGTTGAAAATGACAAGTTTCTTTCTGGGTTCTTTTTCATCCGGATTTTTCCAGGGGTATATAATTTTCCCGTTTTTTTTCTCGCAGATCTCCTTGATGAACATCCGTCCGTTGTCGTCCCTGGACTCGTAAATATTTGTGCCCTGGAGTTTGGGATGGATAATAAGCGACCCCTGGCTGTTTATTATAAAAGGATAACCGGTTTTTCCAAAACGCAGTGAAAGGATGCTGTCTTTAAAATCATCAACACGTAACAGTACTTTGAATTCCTCTCTGTAGGAAGATACAGAAATGATCCAGTCCCAGGGTTCAAAATAAGTCATATACAAGGCTTTGGGGCGTTTGACGGATTCCCCGGGGTTTGCCCAGTCGTATTCAATATATCCCTGCTTTTTACGTTTCTGTATTCTGATGAACTCATGATTTGACAGATCTGCGCCCAAAAGTTTGGCCTGGGGATGGACCTGGACCACCCCGTCATGGTTAATGCAATAAATATATCCGCTTTTTCCAATGGATTGGCTGAGCAGAAGCCGGGTGGCTCTTTGTTTGGCATCTTCCATTGAAATTACGCCTTTTTGGGATTGGTTGTACAGACTGATCACCATTTTGTGATTGCTCTCGGCAATGGCTCTCAGATGATTTCGTATGGATGCATCAATGGCTGTTTCTACCATTCCCAGAATTGTTTGTGTTGAGTTTTTTAATTCATTTTCAATATTCTCTTCCAGAGTGGTCCTGACCAGGGAATAGATCGTAAATATACCAAATGCAAAGGTCAGCAAAAATATGGCGGAGTAGCTGAATAGAAGGCGATAACGGATGGATAATTGATTGAAACGGCGTTTAAATCCTGTCATAAAAACAATCCCGGGCTAAGGGTGGGAGGCTACCAGATGTTTCTTTTCTTTTGCAAAATGGCATGCTCCCCATGATAAAGGATCTTTTATTGGATATCAAATCCCTTCTTTAAAAATAAATTTTTTAAAGAGGGGAAACCTATTATAATCCAAATTTGTTTTTTAACAGTTTATCCAGAAGGGAGGTGGGGATAAATTTTTTCATCATCGGCATCATTGTGCTTATCTTTCCTAACCGGACAACTGCCTCAGGCTTATCCGAAAGTATTTTCTCTGCAAGGGCCGATGCAAATTCATCCGTGGGGGTGGCATTGTTCTGAGATGCATTGGCCCGGGCCTCAATGGCTGATTTTACCGGAAGATACCAGGAGTCGTCCTTTAACACCCGGGAAATGGTCTTTCCTGCCGCATTGCCGAAATCAGACTGGATCGCACCCGGCTGGACCGTCATCACATGGATACCGAATGAGGCAAGTTCCATACGAAGGGCGTCTGACAAAGCATGAAGGGCAGCTTTGGATGCGCAATAGGCCCCTGAAAACGGGGTGGTGGTAATGCCGGATACACTGCCGATGTTTACAATCAGACCGGAACCGTTTTTCTTCATGGACCCGGCGGCAAGCGTGGCCAGAACCATGGGGGCAATGACATTTGTCTCAAACTGTCCTAAAAGTTCTGCACGGGGCAGTTCAATAGCCGGCCCGATCAGGGCGTAGCCGGCATTGTTAACAAGGATATCGATTCTCTTTTCTTCGGCTATAACCGTTTCAATCACCTCGCGGGACTGAGCCTCGTCCGTCACGTCAAGGGTATGGACGGCCATACCCATGGCCTTTAGGTCTGAAATTGTCTCAAGGTTTCTGGCCGTTGCCACGACCCGGCAGTCTTTTTGATGAAGCGCCAGTGCCAAAGCCCTGCCGATACCTGATGAACATCCGGTGATAAAGACAGTTTTCTTATCTATTTTATTCATGACGGGGTGCCTTACAATTAGAGGTTGTCATCTTTTTTCGATTATAACTATCGTTAAATAGATTAGGCGCTTGCCTTCTGTCAACCTGATATTTTTTCCCAAATACGGTTATGATTTCTGATAAGTTCCCCGGTTATTAAAACCAATGGAATGTAAAGAAGAGAGTTGATAAGTGAGTCTTTGATCAAATACGGGGGCAGCGGGTAGTTAATAATTTTATAATGGAGGAACAGTTCAACTGCCTGGAAACAGCACGCCGCCAGGACCCCGAAAACAACGATAAGGCATTCCTTGGTAAATCTGTTGTGAGTTCTACTGTTTTCAGCCCAGATGATAAAGGACCATAACACAGGGATATTAAAAACAATGAACCCAGCCGTCATCAACCAGCCGGCTGGCTGTGACAGCTTAAAAAACATGAAAAATATAGACGCTCTTGTAATAAGGATGATTACAATGGCCTGTACAAGAATATGAGGTAGGATGAGTCTGATGCGGTTAACGTTCAATTTTACAGCCTCCAGATATTATTTAATCCTGGTAAAAACCTGCCGTCATCTTCTCCGATCTCTCTGTGAACCAGGGTGTTTAACTTCATGTTCAGATGCATGATCAGTTCTCTGTTCTTTTTTACATCAGAGGCAAGGTTGTTGACTTCATCCGGATCTGACAGGGTATCGTAAATTTCAATCTCATTATAGGCCATGAGAGTTTCAAAATTTTCAGGGGTATGATGGTGGATGGGGGAAAAGTACCTGGCAAATTTATACCGGCCGTCAAACATCCCCCGGTAAAAGGTTTTTAGCCCTATATTCGGTGAATAGGGGGGCTGAAAATATGATTTTGCCATTTCCAATGGGCCTTTGCCGCTAGCGGTAATGATTTTTTTTGCATAGTCGGAGTCAACCGCGGACAGGGTGGTCCACATGAGAAGGCTGGCACCTATATCTTTGTCTCTGGGTCCTTGATCGGCAGGAGAATTTATGACAGGGCTCAGATCATACCCCCGCAGTGCCGGGTATTGCCTTTTAATTTCCTCTTTGCCCGTACCTGCAAGGGATAAAATTGTGGGGGCTATATCTGTTGCAGACCCAAGGGCCTTTGTCTCTTCCCCTTTTGTGAGGCCGGGTACTTTAATTGAAAAGGGAACATTCATGACTTCCCTGTACACACAGGGGCCCTTTGATCTGAGACCATGGGCACCGGCAAGTTCTCCATGATCTGAGGTGAACATTATAATGGTGTTATCTGAAAAACCGTTTTTCTCCAGCGCATCGAGGATGGTTCCTAAGTGTCGGTCATTATCCATGATGCAGTTGATATAAAAATTTTGAAATTCTTTCCACTGGTCCGTATTTTCAAGGGGAATATCACCCATGACGTAGCTGTAGTTTTTAAACCAGTTTTCATGGGCAAAGGGTTTGGTTTCTCTGCCCTGGTCAACATAAAAGGAACGGGGAAGGTCAACGGGCCATTGCTGCTGATAAATTTCTCCTGCGCCGGTTTTTTCAATTTTTCCCCAATAATCGGGGTTTACACGGGTAGCGTTCTGATTTCCTCCTGTATCATGGAACATAATATCATGGGGGTTGACCAGATTCACCGCCAGAAACCAGGGGTCTGACGCTGCCGTGTCCCTTCTTTGCCTAAGCCACTCTTCTGTATCCTTTGCAATGATGGGGTCATATATCTGACCGCAATTATGGCCGCCGGCAACGGCACCTGTGGTATCTCCGTATTCCTGGTAATCGCTGAATCCGAAATTTTCCAGTTCATCGGTCGAAGACCGGCCCTTTTCCTGAAAATTGGTAAGGTGCCATTTGCCTTTGTAGGCCGTATAATATCCTGCATCCCTTAACATAGAGCCAAGGGTGGGCAGTTTCCGGGGAAGTTCCGGGTTGGGCAGGGGAGAGTCCAGATCCGGGTTGCTGAAAATTCCTGTGTTCTGCACCGGCTGTCCAGTATAGATAACCGATCGGGAAGGACCGCAGGGGCTGGTCTGTACATAGTAATTTTTAAAGTTGAGACTCTCCTGTCGCAGTCGTTCCCGGTTGGGATACCGGATGACATCTGGAAGGGTGTCCGGGTGCCTTTCCTGATCTGTTGTTATGAGCAGAATATTCGGTGGGTTGCCTGTCTGTTTCTCCGTGGCGCCTTCACCAAGGCTTGGCCCGAGAACCAGAGCCCCCAAGATACCTGCGGAGCGTTGCAAAAACTCTTTCCTTGTCAGTTTTTCCATTTGTTCCCTCCTTTCTTCGAAACTTATAATTGTGAGTTTATAGCTATTCTTAAAATTATATTCCGATTCAAGATCCTCCAGCACCAAGGGTTGAACCAGCAAATAACGCTACCGGTACAGTCTTGAATCGCTTTGTTGTTGTGCTGCACTCCTGGTCATAACGGAACATGTTTTTGTTATTTGCTATAGATGACGAATATGTTCAGATAGCTTTATAAAACTTAGGTGTGCATGTTTAAAAAAACGTTTATACGCATCACAGAAATGGTTAACTCCCTCATCCCGTGGATCTCGTATTCTGTCCTTGATACATCCGCCGCGGCAAATGGGAAGCCAGGAACACGCCTTACACGGATCCGGCAAGTTTGACTTTAAGTTAGCAAACCGGCTCTGTCTTTTTGAGTTAAGCAGATCAATAAGATCGTCTTTGAGAAGGTTACCCAGGCGCCACTGATCCTCAACAAAGAAATCACAGGAATAGACATCTCCGTTGCTTTCAACGGTCAGGTAAACTCCGCAGGATTCCATGAGACTGCAATCCGGCGGCTCTAACCCTAAGTAAGCATGAAGAACGGAGTCAAAATTCCGAATTGAACAGGTTGGCACTCCGTTTTTAAAATCAGATACCCAGCAATCAAAAAGCCGGCAGAGAAAATCACCGTAGCGTTTTGAAGAGACTGAAAAGCCGGCTGCTTTACCCGGGTTTGCCGGATTTGTTTCTACACAGGGTATAAATTGCATATGGGTGATGCCGGTGGCTTTTAAAAAATTATAGGTTTCTTCAGGAAATTTTGATGAGTAATCATTTACAACAGAGACTGAATTTACATCTGCCCCGGTATCAAGAAGACGCTTCAGGCCGTCACAAACCAAAGCCCAGGAACCGGCACCGGTTTTTAAATGACGGTATCTGTTATGGACATGTGCAGGACCGTCAATGGAAAGCCCGGTTAAAAAAAAGTTTTTCTTCAGAAAAGAGGCCCATTTGTCATTGATAAGGAGTCCGTTTGTCTGAAATCCGTTGGCAACCCTTTCGCCTCCTCCGTATTTTGCCTGGAGTTCAACAACTTTTTCAAAAAACGGCAGGCCCATCAGGGTCGGTTCTCCGCCCTGCCAGACAAAAGATACTCGGTTTGATGATTTATTTAGGGCTCGGGCGATAAGTCTCTCCAATATGGCGTCGGACATTTTGGGATGATGCCCGGGTTTGTTCTTATAGAAACAATATCCGCATTTAAGATTGCATGTTGCACCCGAAGGTTTTATGAGCAACGTTTGAAGTTGTCTTACCTGGGGTCTCAGTCTAAGGGACATTGGTCCGGACCCCGTTCAGCAAATAGGAGAATGCCTGTTTTACAGCATCCTTAAGGGGCGCTCCAGTGAGACCGGCCCGCAGATAGTGCTCAAGAATTCCCCCCCGCATGAGATCGAATAAAAATGCAGGATCAACATCTGCCCTGAAATAGTTTTCCTCGATACCTCTTTTTAGAAACCCAATGAGTTGGCTTGAAATTTTTTTTTCAAATGCCAGGGCTTTTTTTTCTATGGAAGGATACTCTCTGTATATTTCAGGCAGGGTAACCCTTGTTCCTGCCGTAATAAATTCCGGAACTTTTTTGTAGAGCAGAGCGAGGGTTTCGGGGTAGGGTAATTTTTTTTCAAAAATCTGGTTAAAATTACCAAAGGTAAATTCCATCTGGCTGAGCACAACTCTTTCGATGATGGCCTCTTTTGAGCCGATAATCCGGTAAAGTGTCTGCTTGGCAAGACCGGTTTCTTTAGCAAGGTCTACCATATTCCAGCCTTTTAGTCCCCGGTTGATCACCATTTCCCGGGTTTTATCCATAACCCTGTTTTGAATGTCTTCATTATTGATTTTCATTTATCATCCTTTTTAGACTATTTTAGCATGAGTAGTCTATTTTTAGATGATGGTCAACCCCTTTTAAAAATCAGGGATAGGACTTTTCAGAATTTAAGTCAGGAAAATCGCTGCGGCCTGCTGAACTGCCTGGAGTTTACATATAATGAGAAAGCGGTTCGGGTTTGCCAAAGTAAAACCCTTGGGAATAGGTGATTCCTGCCTTTTTTACAGCATCAAAAACTTGCCTTGAACTGACAAATTCTGCGATGGTTTCTACACCCAGTTTTTCAGCAAGGCCGACGATGGCTTCCACTGCCATCTGGTTTTCTTTGCTGTTGTGAAGTTCCTTGATCAGGGAGCCGTCAATCTTCAGATAGTCGATGTCCATTTGTGTGATATGTTCAAAATTTGAAAAGCCACTGCCAAAATCGTCAATGGCAATTTTGACCCCAAAGGCTTTAACGCTTCGGATAAAGTCTTTGATGGTGTTGTAATTTCCGATCTGCTCGGATTCAAGTATCTCAAAGGTAAGCTTATGGCCGATTCCGGTTTGGGTCAGCAGGTCAAGGATCAGGTCGCAAATTTCTTTGGTTTCAATATCCTCAATGGAGAGGTTCACCGAAAACGGGGTGTTGAGCTGATTTTCAAAGGTTTGGTGAATCATCGCCTTTGTAATGTCGGGGTACAGCTTCACCTGTTTGGCAATAGGAAGGAATTCAAATGGGGAGACAATCGTGCCGTCTGGCTCTATTATCCTGACCAGAGACTCGAATTTCACGGTCTGTCCCGTGGCATTGTCTACGATGGGTTGATAAAACGGTACCATTGTATGGGTGGCCAGGGATCTTTTTATACACTTGATAGTGGCCACCATCCGCTTCGTATCCTCCTTGTGATAGACACTGGTCAAAACGTCAAGGTTGATATCAAGAATTTTTTCAACGGCGCCCATGGCGTCAAGGCGGTCATGGGCAACCAGTACACCTAAAACAAACCGCCTTACAAAGTTGAAACTGGCATTGATATAATGGGTCGGCAGTCCGATTCTGGAATGGGCTTCACTGATCAGATTCAGGCCGGAAAAATAAGCCTCCCCATATTCACCTGAAAACAATTCCATAAACCACCCTCTGATTTTTGAATTATGCAGGTCGATGATTTCATCATTTTTTAAAAATGCCTTTGCATGTTCAAAGTTAAAAATGAACCGGTAGAATGCCTCTATAAAATCATCGGAGCGGGAGACCATCAGGGTGTTCAGTTCTCTTAAGATCAGGGCATCCTGGTTTGAAAACTGGTAGTTAAACCTGATGGTCTCCTCGGCGTTAGAAGTTGTCTGCATATCAAGGGTGTCCATGACCTTGTTATCCTCTAAGTTTGGTTTACGCAATCTTGTCATATTCAGGGTAAAGGATGGTTTCCTCTTTGTATATTCTGTTTTTCACGGTGGAAAAGAGTTTTCCAAAGTCCTTTGCAAATTCAAGTGTATCTTTGTTAGCGGACGAGTACTTTTGGAAAAATGTCATAGCCCCCTTGGAGATCTCATCCATGTCCTTGGCAAAGAGATCCAGTCTCTTCTGAAGGCGTTCATCAGTGGCTGCTGCACGTTTCATGGAAGGATACATCTGACGGTCTTCTTTTCCAAGATGGTCGAGAAAGGCAATCTTTGCCGCCATCAGTTTCTCCTGGCCTTCTTTTTTTCCTATCCCGAGTTTTTTTACAGAAGTGAGGGTCTCCATCAGTAATGCGTGGTCCTGTTTGAAACTATTTATTAATTGGGTCATTGGGTTTTCCTCCTGTTAAGGATCGGCTCCAAAATTACTTGATCTTTTGTTTCCAAAATATCCAGTCTTTTAAGGGTTTTTGGAAACAAGTTTCTGCCCTTCAGGGTATTTAGATCAAGTTATTTTGTAACGATTCCTAAGCTTTTGTTGTTTCACTGTCCAATACGTGAATCTGACGGGCATCATATCCGTTAAGGGAGGAGCGGTAATTGACCTGTATCAAGTGGTAGTAAAAAAAGCTTATTCGTGTGGAAAGCGACCAAAGCATGGGCTGAATCTGGACAAAGGGGCAGGCGCAGAAAAGGGGCTGCTGCAAATGCAACAGCCCCTTCTTTACGTAATATATTTCTCGATTTAGGCCTTGGCAGCCTCAATGTTAATAGCGCAGACCTTGAATTCAGGAATCTTTGCGGTTGGGTCAAGTTCACCGTTGGTCAGCTTGTTGGCCGCGGCCTTGGCAAAGTGGAAGGGGATGAAAATGGTTCCGTCCACGGCCTTGCCTGATACTTTGAGTTTGGCTTGTATTCTGCCACGTCTGGAGCATACGTTGACCATCTCTCCGTTGTTGATGCCGAGTTTGACGGCGTCACCGTCCGCATCTTCCACAAACAACCCAGGGGACAGCATGTTCAGGCCGTCGGTCCGCATGGTCATGGTACCGGTATGGTAATGATAGAGCACCCGGCCTGTAGTCAATACAAAGGGGTACTTTTCATCAGGT
>PIVQ01001843.1 GCA_003354055.1 Desulfobacteraceae bacterium
AAAACCGCATACACAATTGCTCGGGCGATATCCCCAAATATGAATATCCCTTTTAAAAAAGCAGGTTATTATTTCTGCGGGAGACTGAGAAACAACACGAATATTTCTGGAAGAATAGAGAGCATGAATGTTTGGTATAAATCAATAAATGATAGCTGATTACACTCAAGTCTTATTATCTCTGCTCAGACTATCCAGAGGTGAAAAATTTTCAGGATACCCAAATAATTCGAAACTTATTTCAACTGAATTATTAACACATTTCGATGCGGGAAATAAGCTAATATCGTGGTATTATTGGCTTTGTTTCTGATAGGTTCAACTGTTATTTGTCAGTGCTTCATGATATCTTTAATCTTTATGGCATTTTGCACTGACTTAAATGGGAGGCGAATGTGGATAAAAATCAAAAAAGCGATGCTTTGAGGTCTTCAAGTTACGGGTGGTTGGGGAAAATTCTAAAGGTCGATCTTTCTTCGGAAATCATCACAGAGATTGACACTCAGCCTTATGCGGAGCGATTTTTAGGTGGCCGGGGAATCGCTACCCGCCTTTACTGGGAATATGTCCCTGC
>PIVQ01001844.1 GCA_003354055.1 Desulfobacteraceae bacterium
CAAAAATCAGGGTTAACAAAAATAATAACACCCCATACATTAAGGCACTCTTTTGCTACTCATTTACTGCAAAATGGCGCCGATATAAGAACCGTTCAAGCTCAGCTTGGCCATTCTGACGTTAAAACTACACAAATATATACCCACGTACTACAACAAGGTGCTAATGGTGTTATCAGCCCTTTTTCAAGATTATAAACTCCCCTATTTAAAACAAAAAAGCACAACCCAAAAGATCTATGCTTTTTTAATCAACCTTAAGCCAGCTCCCTTTACAAACGAATTCCGCCGTCTACTGCTACTTTAAAAAACACATAAAAAAGCCCCGCTTAATATTACTCAAGCAGGACTCCACACTAATTTTGTATCAATAAAAGCGCCGATGCTCTGGCGCTTTGCATTATTGAATTAATTTTACAGCTTACTGATTAACTACGCTTTTAAGCGGATTAACTGGCTGTGCGTTGTCGTCTAGGATGTTCATATCGAAATCGAACTCATCTACACGAATCGCTTTTTCACGTTTGATGTTGTAATCAATTAACTGAACATGTTCAGCTTGCGTGATTACGTT
>PIVQ01001845.1 GCA_003354055.1 Desulfobacteraceae bacterium
CCAAGTTTGAGGGGCTTGATAGAAAAACCCTTGAGCAGGTTATTACCGAGGCCCGAAAATTGGCAATTAAGGAGCTTGCTCCCACCAATGTTCCCGGAGACCGGGAGGGGGTGCTGTTTGAAAACGGCCAGGTAAAGGTTCCCCACTCTTTTCATAGAGCTTATAAACTCTATTGTGAAGGGGATTGGATTGCCTGTATGGATGATGTGGCCGTCGGTGGCCAGGGGATGCCGGCAGTGGTCTGGGCAGCCGTGTCAGAATATTTTGTCAGTGCCAACCTGGCCTTTATCATGTATCCGGGTCTCTGCCACGGCATTGGAAAAGTGATTGAAATCCATGGGACCGAGGATCAAAAGAATCTGTATCTGGAGAAATTATATTCAGGCCAGTGGGGAGGGGCCATGCTCCTTACCGAGCCCCAGGCTGGTTCTGATGTGGGCGAACTTGTCACCACTGCCTTGAAAAATGATGATGGTTCTTATTCCATCACCGGTAACAAGATTTTCATCACAGGCGGAGACCATGATCTGACGGAAAACATTGTTCACCTTGTTCTGGCCCGAATCAAGGGTGC
>PIVQ01001846.1 GCA_003354055.1 Desulfobacteraceae bacterium
AACTCACCAACCAGTAGAGCAAATTGCAAGCATGCGTTTAACGCCTAACTTATACAACTGGCGTCCATGTGACCAAGTTGAGTCGGCAATTGCATGGCAACAAGCTATTGAGCGTAAAGCCGGCCCTACATCGTTAATCTTTACTCGCCAAGGCCTTGAGCAACAAGCACGTGATGCGCAGCAATTAGCGGATGTTAAGAAGGGTGGTTACATCCTTAGCTGTGACGGTAATCCAGAGATTATTTTCATTGCAACAGGTTCTGAAGTGCAATTAGCACAAGATTCAGCAAGCGAACTACGCAGCCAAGGTAAAAAGGTACGTGTTGTATCTATGCCATGTACTGATGCCTTTGAAGATCAAAGCGCAGCATACAAAGAAAGCGTATTACCGGCATCTGTTTCACGCCGCGTAGCAGTAGAAGCAGGTATTGCTGACTACTGGTACAAGTACGTAGGCCTAAACGGCGCAGTAGTCGGTATGACTACCTTTGGTGAGTCAGCGCCTGCAGGCGAGCTGTTTGAGCACTTTGGTTTCACTGTAGAAAACATCGTTAATAAAGCAAACGAGCTTTT
>PIVQ01000232.1 GCA_003354055.1 Desulfobacteraceae bacterium
GTAGTTTTACCATGATCGATATGACCGATTGTACCTATGTTCACATGCGGCTTGTTCCGCTCAAATTTTTCCTTAGCCATCTTCTGTATTCCTCCTGTGGAATGTTTTCAAAGATATTTTAAACTATTTACCACCGAAAATGTGCAAAAGCCTTGTTGGCTTCGGCCATTTTGTGTGTATCTTCTTTTTTCTTCATTGCGCCGCCTCTCTGATTGTAGGCGTCCATCAATTCAGCTGCCAGCTTATTGGCGTAGCCTTTTTCAGACCGGTTGCGGCTAAAGGTGATCAACCACCTAAAAGCCAGAGCAGTCTGCCTGCTGGGCTTAATATCAGTCGGCACCTGATAGGTGGAACCGCCAATTCTGCGGGACTTCACCTCTACTGCGGGCCTGATATTGTCGATTACTTTTTTGAACACATCCAGAGCTGGCTCACCGATTTTTGCTTCGGCCATGCTCAATGCAGTGGTTACCACCTTACGGGCAGCATTCTTCTTGCCGTCTTTCATAACACAGTTCACAAACTTTGCAGCAAGCTTTTCTTCCTGTGTGGCACCCTGCATGAAATTCTCTTTAATGCTAAATTTTTCTGCCATTTGTCATGTCCACCAAATTATTTTCTATTTTTATCCAGCACGCATCCGACACAATTGCGGATTTCCGCTTCGTTGCTATTTCGGACGCTTGGCACCGTACTTCGAACGACCCTGACGCCTGTCATCAACACCCAATGTATCAAGCGCACCCCTGACGATATGATAGCGCACACCCGGAAGATCCTTTACCCTGCCGCCCCTTACAAGAACAACAGAATGCTCCTGAAGGTTATGACCCATACCACCGATATAAGCAGCAACTTCCATACCGGTTGTCAAGCGCACCCTTGCCACTTTTCTCAAGGCCGAGTTCGGTTTTTTAGGGGTAGATGTATACACCCTGGTACAAACGCCACGCTTCTGAGGACCACCCTTAAGAGCAGGTGTATTCACCTTTTTTTCTGCTTTCTTTCTACCTTTTCGAACCAATTGATTTATGGTCGGCATAACTTTCCCAACGCTCCTTATCAAATATAATACGTCGTCATACACGACAAAATATTTAATCTTACTTTCACTTTTATTAATTGTCAAGCAAAAATTAATTTTTCTTTAAACTTCAGCCACTTCCCCGTACTCTACTTCAATATCCTTGTACCCCTTAAACCCGGTACCCGCGGGGATCAACCTACCCATAACCACATTTTCCTTCAACCCTTTGAGGCTATCGTACTTCCCTTCAATGGCGGCCAGGGTCAACACCTTAGTAGTCTCCTGGAAGGATGCTGCAGACAGAAAACTATCCGTAGATAATGAGGCTTTGGTAATACCCAGAATCAGAGGCTCGCCCTTGGCAGGCTCTCCACCGTTCATGGCGACCTCGCGGTTGGTCTCTTCAAACATAATCCGATCCACCTGCTCTTCAGGAATGAAGTTGGTATCCCCGGTGCTGATCACTTTAACCCGCCGCATCATCTGACGGATAACCACCTCTATGTGCTTATCGTTGATACGTACACCCTGGAGCCGATAAACTTCCTGAACCTCGTCCACCAGGTATTTTGCAAGCGCAACCTCCCCTTTGATATTCATGATATCCTGGGGATTTGCAGACCCGGCGATAAGCGGATCACCCGCTTTAACATAGTCTCCGTCATATACGGACACATGCTGTCCCTTTGGAATGGAGTACTCTTTTTTCTCTCCGACATCCGCAGGGGTTACCGTTACCTTCTGGCGTCCTTTTGTACCCTTGGACACGAGAACATACCCATCAATCTCAGTGAGCACAGTGGGATCTTTGGGCTTTCTGACCTCGAACAACTCCGCAACCCTTGGCAGACCACCGGTGATATCCTTGGTTTTGGTGGTGGCCCTTGGCAGTTTTGCGATTACGTCACCCGCCATAATGGCATCGTCTTCTTCAACGATCAGAATGGCATTCACCGGCAGGTAGTAGCGCGCCTGGGTTTTGGAATTGGGTAGTTTAACGGATTTGCCGTCTTTGTCCTTAATTGTAATCCTCGGCCGGACTTCCGCATCTTTACCCTCAATGATAGTTCTGGACACCTTACCGGTAACAGGGTCAATTTGTTCCTGAACCGTGTTGCCCACAACAATATCTGCAAACCGAACCCGTCCGGTTACCTCGGTAATAATTGGCGTGGTGAACGGATCCCACGAGGCAATTAAGTCTCCCGGCTCGATTGTCTGCCCGTCTTTAGCCCTGAGCATCGCACCATAAATTACCGTTTCTTTGGCACGCTCACGGCCCTCTTCACCGACAATGGTGAAACCGCCGCCCTTACGATTCATAACGATAACATCGCCGCTTGCCGAGGTTACGGTCTGGATATCTTCATTATACCTTAGGATACCGCCCACACGGGCTTTGATTTCGGCAACCTCAACCTTTCTTGAAGCTGTACCACCGATATGGAAGGTACGCATGGTAAGCTGAGTACCGGGCTCACCGATTGACTGGGCAGCGACAATACCAATTGCCTGACCAATCTCAACGGTAACACCATGAGCCAAATCACGGCCGTAGCATCTTGAGCAAACCCCGTTCCTTGAATTACAGGTAAGTACGGAACGAATCTTCACCTTCTGAACACCGGCGGCTTCTATTTTAATAACGTCTGACTCTTGAAGCTCGGTATCCACACCCACAATAAATTCATCAGAATAGGGATCCCGGATTTCTTCCTGGGTCACACGACCCAGAATTCTCTCACCAAGGGTCTGAATAATCTCGCCACCCTCATAAAGAGCTTCAACCTCAATTCCGTTAATGGTACCACAATCAACTTGAACAATGGTGCAGTCCTGACCAACGTCAGCCAGACGACGTGTAAGATACCCGGAGTTGGCTGTTTTCAGTGCGGTATCGGCCAGACCCTTACGGGCACCATGAGTAGAGATAAAGTACTGAAGAACGGACAACCCTTCTCGGAAGCAGGCAGTAATCGGGTTTTCGATGATCTCACCCGAAGGCTTGGCCATCAACCCACGCATACCGGCCAGCTGCCGCATCTGATCCTTGGATCCACGGGCACCGGAGTCAGCCATTACATAGACTGCGTTCATTACTTCTTTATCACCCTCTTTTTTGGGCGGATTCTTCATGACGTCCATCATGGCATTGGCAATATCATCTGTGGCCTGAGCCCAGATATCAACCACCTTATTGTACTTCTCACCCTGGGTAATCAGACCTTCGGAATATTGATTTTTAATATCATCAATACTCTGCTCGGCTGTAGCAATCATATCCCATTTAGTATCCGGAATAATCATATCATCAATGCAGATAGACAGACCGCCAAGGGTTGAATACTTGTATCCGATATCTTTAAGCCTATCGGAAAGAATAACGGTTTCTTTTAAACCAATGTTTCTATATGCGTAATCAATCAGGCGAACAATAGATGCCTTGTCCATCAGCTTGTTTACAAGCGCAAAGGGCAACGTGGTGTTACGTTCGTCAACCTTGAATATGGTGTATTTCTCACCAACCATTCTGACATCGGTAAACTGATCCTGCTTCAGACCGTAAAGTTGCTCGACAACAACATCAGACACCTGAAAAATATTCTTGAATTCCTTACGGGTCAGAACACCTGTCTGCCCGCGGGTTTTTTTGATCTCGTCATCAGAGTATTTTTTCAAAACCTTATTAAAATCTTTTCCGGATCTAAGTTCTTCAAGAGCAGCTTCGCATTCTTCAAGGGTCTCGGTTCTGATCCGGCTCAAATCAAGAAGGATATCACCGGGAATGGTTTCCCAAAGGAGAATACGCCCAGTTGTAGTCTCGTAGATCTTATCATCAATACGTACCTTGATTTTGGCATGTAACGACAACGCACCGGCATCAAAGGCATACCGGACCTCTTCAAGACTGGAGAAAGTAATACCCTCACCCTCTTGATTGGAAACGGCCCGGGTCATATAGTAAATCCCCAGAACAATATCCTGGGTGGGCACGATGATGGGCTGGCCATTTGCAGGAGACAAAATGTTGTTGGTAGACAGCATCATGATCCTGGCTTCCAACTGAGACTCCAGTGAAAGAGGCACATGGACCGCCATCTGGTCACCGTCAAAGTCGGCGTTGAATGCCGGACAGACCAAAGGATGAAGCTGGAGAGCCTTACCTTCTATAAGTACCGGCTCAAAGGCCTGAAAACCCAGCCTATGAAGGGTTGGCGCCCTGTTAAGCATAATCGGGTATTCTTTTACCACGGCCTCAAGAGCATCCCACACCTCGGTCTCTTCCCGTTCCACCATTTTCTTGGCGCTTTTTACGGTGGAAACATAGCCTTTTGTCTCCAGGTAATTGTAGATGAACGGCTTGAACAACTCCAAAGCCATCTTTTTAGGAACACCGCATTGGTGGAGCCTCAGTTCCGATCCGACTGTAATAACGGTACGCCCGGAATAATCCACACGTTTACCCAGCAGGTTCTGACGGAAACGACCCTGTTTACCCTTCAAGGTATCTGACAGAGATTTCAAGGGACGCTTGTTGGTACCGGTGACCACGCGGCCGTGACGACCGTTGTCGAAAAGGACATCAACCGCTTCCTGAAGCATCCGTTTTTCGTTTCTGACAATGATGTCAGGCGCATTCAGGTCAACCAGCCTTTTGAGACGGTTGTTCCGGTTAAGCACCCTGCGGTAAAGATCATTAAGATCCGATGTGGCAAACCGCCCTCCCTCAAGAGGAACCAGAGGCCGCAAGTCAGGCGGCAGAATCGGGCAGGCCGTGAGAATCATCCGTGTCGGTTCAATACCGGAGTTCAAAAAAGCATCGATAACCTTCATCCGCTTGGCCATCTTCTGCTGCTTGGCCACTGACTTGGTCGCCCCGATCTCTTCTTTGAGCTCGTCATGGGTGGCCTGGAGATCTATTTCCCCCAACAGAGTCAGAATAGCTTCTGCGCCGATACCGGCGTCAAACTCTTCCCCGAATGCATCCAAAGCTTCATAGTATTGATCGTCTGACAAAAGCTGCATCTTTTTCAAGCCAGTGTCCTTGGGATCAATCACAATGTAAGAATCAAAGTAAAGTACCTTTTCCAGATTCTTAAGGGTCAGGTCCAGTACATTTCCGATCTTGGAAGGCAGACTTTTGAGAAACCAGATATGGGAAACAGGAGAAGCCAGTTCTATATGGGCCATTCTCTCCCGTCTTACCTTGGACTGGATAACCTCTACCCCGCATTTTTCACAGACAACCCCGCGATGCTTCATGCGCTTGTACTTACCGCAATTGCACTCGTAATCCTTTGTCGGACCAAATACCTTGGCACAGAACAGACCGTCACGTTCCGGTTTAAAAGTTCTGTAGTTGATGGTTTCAGGCTTTTTTATTTCGCCGTGAGACCACTCCCTGATCTGGTCAGAAGATGCCAGGCTGATCTGAACTCCCTGGTAAACTTTAGGATCTTTGGGCTTTGCGAAGAAATCATAAATATTGTCCAATGTCTTCTCCTTATTTGCTTCCTTCTATAAGATTCATATCCAAACCCAGCGCATTAAGCTCTTTTGTCAGAACCCTGAAAGATTCCGGCATACCAGGTTCAAGAACGTTCTGGCCTTTTACAATTTTTTCGTACATACGGGTACGCCCTGTCATATCATCTGATTTAACCGTGAGAAACTCCTGGAGGGCATGGGCAGCACCGTAGGCTTCCATAGCCCAGACTTCCATCTCACCGAGCCGCTGTCCACCGAACTGCGCCTTACCACCCAAGGGTTGCTGGGTGACCAGGGAGTAAGGTCCGATTGACCTGGCATGTAGTTTATCATCTACCAGATGGTGAAGCTTGAGCATATACATAGTGCCGACAGTGACAGCCTTGTCAAAGCGCTCACCGGTACGGCCGTCATATAGCACGGATTGACCGGAGGAATCGCGACCGGCCATCCCAATCATGTCCTTGATTTCCTCCTCGGTAGCGCCGTCAAATACAGGCGTGGCCGTATGGACACCTCTTTTATAAAATGAGGCGAATTTCACCAGCTTCTCATCGGACATCTGATCGATCTCTTTGGTAAGAGAGTCTTCCACCTCACCGTCTATCTGCTTCTGAGTCAGAGCAAATATTTTTTTCACCTTTTCACGCAGGTGATCCAACTTTTTTTCTTCCAGAAGCTCTTCGATCTGCTGACCCAGAGAGAATGCTGCATGCCCCAGATGAATTTCAAGAATCTGCCCAACGTTCATACGGGAGGGAACACCCAGGGGGTTCAACACCATATCAACGGGACGGCCATCAGCGAAATAGGGCAGATCTTCCACCCTGAGGATTCTGGAGACAACCCCCTTGTTACCATGACGGCCTGCCATTTTATCACCGACGGACAATACCCGTTCCATGGCCACTGAAATCTTGATCAGTTTGAGAACACCCGGCGGCAAGTCATCCCCTTTTTCAAAGCGGGAGACCTGTCGGTTGAAATGCTCTCTGGCTTTTTTGATCTGATCCTGAGCCTGCTCAAGAATAACCTGCACCCGTTCGGTAAGAACAGCATCTTCAACAGCCACATTTACCAGAACTGATACCGGGATCTTGGCGAAAGTGTCGGATTCAACTATGGTACCGGCCGCAACAAGAACCTTACCGTTTCTTTCAAGGTCATTTAGAATACCTGCGCCGGCCAGAAGCGTCTCGACTTTTTCACGCCCCACTTGAGTGATGATCTTGATTTCATCATCCCGGTCTTTTTCAAGCCGCTCGATTTCTTCATCCTCTATGAGGCGGGTTCTGTCATCTTTGGGCAGACCGCGTCTTGAGAAAACCTTGGCATCAATAACCTTGCCTTTGACACCCGGGGGCACACAAAGAGAAGTATCTTTTACATCACCGGCCTTTTCTCCAAAAATGGCCCGAAGAAGTTTTTCTTCGGGAGAAAGCTGGGTTTCACCTTTAGGGGTAATCTTACCAACAAGAATATCACCGGACAGGACTTCAGCACCCAGACGGATAATCCCGCTTTCATCCAGGTTCTTAAGCGCCTCTTCACCGACGTTGGGGATATCCCGCGTAATTTCCTCTTTACCCAGCTTGGTATCTCGGGCCAGCACCTCATACTCTTCAACGTGAACAGAGGTGTATACTGCATCCTTTACCAGCCGCTCGCTGACCAGAATGGAATCCTCATAATTGTATCCATCCCAGGGCATGAAGGCCACAGTGACATTTTTACCCAATGCCAGTTCCCCCAATTCTGTTGAGGGACCATCGGCAATAACCTGGCCTTTTTTAACCGCCTCACCCTTTTCAACAATGGGTCTGTGATTAAAACAGGTATTCTGGTTAGACCGGACAAATTTTGTACAATTATAAATGGAGACAGCCTTTTTAAAGTTCTTGTCTTCAGTTTCTTCATTTTTTACAACAATACGTTTGGAATCGACATCAACCACAATACCGTCACACTCGGCAACAATGGTAACCCCGGAATCCCTTGCGACAACCGGTTCCATACCGGTACCTACCAGCGGAGCTTCACTCTGAATAAGCGGCACTGCCTGACGCTGCATGTTGGATCCCATAAGCGCCCTGTTGGCATCATCGTTTTCCAGAAAGGGAATCAGGGATGCAGAAACCGACACCAACTGGTTGGGTGATACATCCATGAATTTGACATCCTGGGGGTCGATCATTTCAAACTCCCCCCCCACCCTGGCAGAGACTGTAGGATTGATATAGTTTCCATCGTTATCCAGTGGCGCACTGGCCTGGGCAATGGGATGTTCTTTTTCTTCAAAGGCGCTCAAATGGCGGATGTCGGTGCTGGCCTTTCCGTTTTCAACCAGACGGAAGGGGGTTTCAATAAACCCAAAATCATTTACCCGGGCATAGGTACACAGGGAAACAATCAGGCCAATATTCGGTCCTTCAGGGGTTTCAATGGGGCAGATTCTTCCGTAATGAGACGGATGAACGTCACGCACCTCAAACCCGGCGCGTTCACGGGTAAGCCCACCTGGTCCCAGTGCTGACAACCGCCTTTTATGCGTTGTTTCGGACAGAGGATTGGTCTGATCCATAAACTGTGACAGCTGGGAGGTTCCGAAAAACTCCCTGACCACGGCAGAAACAGGCTTTGGATTGATGAGATCGTGAGGCATCATAGCGTCCACTTCCTGCATACTCATCTTCTCTTTGATAGCCCTTTCCATACGGACAAGACCGATCCTATAGTGGTTTTCAAGCAACTCACCAACCGCACGAACCCTTCTATTACCAAGATGATCAATGTCATCCACCTTACCCTGGGTATCTTTAAGCTCGATCAAAGTAATTGCCGTCAAGAGCACATCTTCTTTTCTCAGGGTTTTCACATCAATTTTGGTGTTGACCCCAAGACGATGGTTCATTTTCAGACGGCCGACCTTGGACAGGTCATAATATGCCTGACGGAAGAAGAGGTGATCGATAAAATCCTGAGCCACTTCAGTTGTGGCGGGATTACCGGGACGAAGCCTGCGATAAATATCCATGAGCGCCTCTTCCTTGGTTACGATCTTATCCGAAACCAGGGTTTTGCGCATGGAATCTGAATCTCTTTGATCCACATAAAGGATGTGGAAGTCATTCAGCCCGTTTTCCTCAAGCAGCTCAAAGGTTTCTTCGGTAATCAACTCACCGGCTTTGAACAAGACCTCCTTGCCGTCTTCTTTAAGATAGGCCTGGGCGAATCCTTTATCCATAATCTCCTCGTCAGAGACCGGAATAAAATCCAGAGCTTCGTCCTTCAGCTGTTTGAGAGCACGCTTGGTAAAGATCCTGCCGGCCTTGACGACAACCTCTCCGCTTTCCGGAGACTTGATATCAAAACTTGCCCTTTGACGGACCAGATTCTCAGGCACAAATTCCCTGAAAAATGTTCCGTTTTTACGAAAGATCTTTTCCTTGGTATAAAAGAAGTCTAGGATATCTTCACTGGTATATCCAAAGGCTTTAAAAAGTATGGACACTGGAAATTTCCGGCGTCTGTCAATGCGGATGTTTACAATATCCTTGGCATCGATTTCCATATCAATCCAGGACCCGCGGACCGGAATTATCCTGGCATTGTATATGATCTTACCCGTGGAATAGTTTTTCCCTTTGTCATGATCGAAAAACACACCTGAGGATCTGTGGAGCTGACTGACAACAGCACGTTCCGTTCCATTGATGATAAATGTACCCCTGGGGGTCATCAAAGGAATGGTCCCAAAATAGATTTCCTGTTCTTTAATGTCCCGGATAGTGGACAGACCGGTGTCCTTGTCATGATCATAGACGACAAGCCGAACCCTGATGTTAACAGGGATGTCATACGTCATCCCACGACTGATACACTCTTTCATCGAGTGCTTGGTTTCTCCAAAGGAATAGGACACATACTCCAGAGAAGAAGTATCGGCAAAATCCTTGATGGGGAAAACCGATTTAAACACAGAGTGGAGTCCTTTTTCCTCTCTGTCTTGGGCAGGAATGTCTCTTTGAAGGAAACTCTCAAAAGAATTTCGCTGCATCCCGATCAAGTCGGGAATGTCAACAATTCTTCTCTTACTGCCAAACTCTTTTCTAATACGCTTATTCGTCAAAAGACTTCCGGTCATGATATCTCCCAGTGTGAGTTTTTCCAACCGTAAAAGCGGAGACAAGACACTATTGCCTTGT
>PIVQ01001847.1 GCA_003354055.1 Desulfobacteraceae bacterium
ACCAGGAAAAGGTCTGGAATTCCAGACAGCTGTCTGGAATTCCAGACCAGACTCGACGAATGTCTGGAATACCAGGAAAAGGTCTGGAATTCCAGACAGCTGTCTGGAATTCCAGACCAGACTCGACGAATGTCTGGAATACCAGGAAATGGTCTGGAATTCCAGACAGCTGTCTGGAATTCCAGACCAGACTCGAGGAATGTCTGGAATACCAGGAAAAGGTCTGGAATTCCAGACAGCTGTCTGGAATTCCAGACCGGACTCGACGAATGGAATTCCAGACCGGACTCGACTGTCTGGAATTCCAGACCGGACTCAAAAGGTCTGGAATTCCAGACAGCTGTCTGGAATTCCAGACCCAAAAAATTGGTCTGGAAAACCAGATTGATTTGTTGGGTCTGGAATTCCAGACAGCTGTGTGGAATTCCAGACCAAAAAAATTGGTCTGGAATACCAGGAAAAAGTCTGGAATTCCAGACAGCTGTCTGGAATTCCAAACCATTTCCTGGTATTCCAGACATTCGTCGAGTCTGGTCTGGAATTCCAGACAGCTGTCTGGAATTCCAGACCTTT
>PIVQ01000981.1 GCA_003354055.1 Desulfobacteraceae bacterium
TCTACACGGGTAATGCCCAGTGCCGCCATTTTTTCCCGGGCCATCTCCACATAGATGGCTTCGCTCTGTTCCCCGAAAAAAACGACCTTTTTAACATCGGTCACCGTAACCAGTTCCCGTTTGAGCAGTTCCGCCACTTTCTTGAGTTCAGCCTGGGAATATCCCTCTCCGTACAAGGCATAGTACACCCCGAACACATCACCGAAATCATCGTTGATAATGGAGGGGCCGGCTCCCGGAGGCAGTTCCTGCTGCACATCATAAATCTTGCGACGCATCTCATCCCAGACCTGGGCGATGTTAGACATGTCGTAGTGGTCCTGAACGGTAACCTTTACCGTGGACAGCCCTCTTGAGGAATAGGATGACACCCGCTTGAGTTGGCCAAGTTCCTGGATAGCCTTTTCAATACGTTCGGTTACATCCTGCTCCACCTCTTCCGGAGACGCACCGGGATAGGGGGTCAGCACAACCGCATCCTTGATAACAAACTCAGGGTCTTCCAGACGCGCCAGATTATTATAGGCTACATAGCCAAGGACAAGCAGGACAATGGTCATGGTCCATGTGATAACACTTTTTCGGATGGAAAATTCAGCAATGTTCATGGGTTTTTGTCCTTATTCTTTCCAGATACGTACTTTCATGCCTTCCCGGAGTTTTGTCACACCGGAAGTGACGACAACCTCACCGCCGGTCAGGCCGTCGAGGATCAATATGCTGTTTGCACCGGTCATCTCACCTGCTGTCACCTTTTTCTTATGTACCGTCATCTTGTCGTTGTCCAGAGTCCAGACAAAGGCATTTTCTTGCGGATCTTCCAGAACTGAAATCGCAGGAATAATGATCCGGATTACAGAGGTTTCCCCCTCTGTCTGCTTACCGGTTACCGTGGCCGTCATTCCGGGCAGGATATTGATTCCCTCGGGCTGATCCATGATGAGCACCACCTGATAGGTCTGGGTCGCGGGATCTGCCTCGGTTGAATACTCTTTAAGGCTAAGAGGGAATTTTTGACCCGGCGCTGCGGCAAAGGTGGCAAAGGATTGAATCTTTTTATCTTCACGAAGATTGACAATCACGGCTTCAGGGGCATCCACCAGAACCTCTATTTTTGAATTGTCCTGGAAAAAGATAATGGGCTGTTTGGCCTGGACTTCTTCAAAATTCTGTACATGCCGTTTGGCCACAATCCCGTCATAGGGAGCCTTTAAGTAGGTATCTTTCAGGGCATTTTTGGCATCTTCCAGCTGGGCGGCAGCAACATCCTTTTCCGCCTTGAACCGGTCAAAATCCGCCTTGGACACCTGCCGGCGGACATAAAGTTCCTTGTACCGGTCGTATTGCCGTTCGGCATTGATGGCCTGGGCCTTTGCCTGATCCAGGTTGATTTTGAAATCCCTGGGCAGGATACGGGCAAGGAGCTGTCCCTTTTTAACGGCCTGTCCCTCTTCCACCGGCAGTTCCACAAGGGGTCCCGGAACCTTGAACGACAGATCAACCCGCCGGTTAGCCCGGGTTTTACCCGGGAAGGTCAGACTCACCTCACCGCCGATACCTGCCACAGTCATGACCTTTACCGGCCTGACTACCTCTTCGGGCACAGGTTCTTCTTTTTTTTCACACCCGCCTGCCACAAATAAAACCAATGCGGCAGCAGCTGTAATGAAAATTAATTCCTTCCTAAGGATCGAGCCAAGAAAACCGAAAAGAACGGCAGTCCGTTTCATGATAATACCCTCTGCATAATGATTGTGTTTACAATGGACTTTCAGGGGGACCTCTGATTGACTGAAGTCCTCGCATCTGTTTTTATACCCCGGTCTTTCCTTAATTGCAACACCCGGAAAGCGGGAAAATTCAAGTTTCAAAACAGACTGCAACTTTTTCATCACATATTATTTTACGTATTATTGCCTGCGTTCCAGGTAAACCCTCACCTCTGATCCCTGGACAATTTCAAAAACAAGGGCAGCCTGATCTGTCGAATCTTTCAATACAGCGGAGATATCTTTTTGGCGGCACACCTGATTTGCTTTTACAGGCACCCAACAAACCATCATTTGTCCGGGTAATTTCGGGGGATTGGCTGGTCTGCCAATGATTTGTGAGACACCCGCAGGCACAGGAGATATCGCTCCCACACGAACATATTGATCTTGCTTAGCAATTCCGCGAATCAGAACCGCTTCAATATATATCCCGGTACTGTTCCGGATAATAACAGCTGATGGCTCAGTATTCCGGCCTGTCTGGATTTTCGCACATCCGGTTAAAAAAAGAGTACATATCAGGGTGAATATCCATATTCTCATCAAATCGATGGCTCCCGTAATGGATTAAACAACTATGGTTCCTTTATTG
>PIVQ01000982.1 GCA_003354055.1 Desulfobacteraceae bacterium
CTCACTGATTTATGTATTTCGTTGTCGGTTTAATAGTTCAATTGTTGAATTCTGCACTGAGGGTCGGGTAGGCTGGAAGAGTACCAGGAGAAAATCAAGTATAATTTTTGATTTTGTATCAGCGCGTACTCCACCCTTTCGATTTATATCGATTTTATTTTGAGTGCGAACCTGACATTAGGGCAAAAAATCAAATTTCATAAATTTTGCTTTACAGGTGGAATACCATATCCATATGCTCAATTTTGGCACGCTAGTATAACTATATCTCTTGAAATAAACTCAAGGATCAGAGTACCTTTGAGCCATACTTAGATTATTGAGCGGACATGGTGGGGCATTCTTCCAGGAGCCATCATCATTCCAAATGGGAACGCTTGAAATCTGTGACAGCGGCATGCAAGCCATCCTGTCCGCAAAATTATGAAAAGCTAATTTGCAAAATCTATTTGGCAGGTATCCATCTTATGATTCAAGTTTTATTCCATAAACCTCCTGTACCACATTACGCCATTGACCTAATGGCATATCTATATGGAAAGCTACATCTGCCGCATTGGCCTTGTTCCATTTTTTATAAATTTGGGGCCAACTGGCTAAATAGTACTCGGCTCTATCTATAGATTCCGCATGCGCATTTCGTAACCTTTTAGGCAAATAAATCTGATGAGTCCGCATTAGGCACATGGCCATGCGTAAGAATCTGCGGGCAGTACCAAAATTTGCATGTTGCCCTTGTGCATCACGCCGTTTGTAATCTGCCATTAGCTCCTCTGGGCCATGCAAACCAATGTGAGAGGCGGACTGTACAACATAGTCCTTTAAAACACGGTTGCAGCGTTTTCCTACCTTTGTGATTTGAGTTTTTCCCTGAAGCCCACCTGTTTGTTTGACTTTTGGTATAATTCCGGAATATGAAATTATATTATTTATGGCACGTTGTTTACTGGGGTCTCCTATTTCGGCAGTAACGCCAGCTGCCAAAGTAATCCCGATGCCTCGAATACTTGTCAGAAACGCGCCTTGAGTCTGTGCTAAATGCACAGCTATCTGTTCATCAAGTTGGTGGATATTATCCTGCAAACAATCAAAAAGCTTTATCTGCTGTTGCAGTGATAGTTGAAGGGTCGCAATGTGTTTGCCCGGTGGTTTCAGGACCTGGGCGGCATAAGTCTGCAGTTTTTGGACACAGCGCTCTGGGGGATGAGTTTGTTGACGGCTAAGGAATTTTATCAGTGCAGGCCGCTTGCGCTTATGAATTTGATGAGCACTAAATCGGCCTTTCATTAATGATAGCGAACATTTTGAGAATGGAGGAATGCCGCTCTTTTTCTCGTCTAAAAAACCCGGGAAGAGTCGATCCACAATGGTATGTATTCGATTTTTTACACCTGTTGTCATGTGGACAAGTTTTCGTCTTTGCCTGACTAAAGCTTTCAAATCCCAATAGACTCCAGATTGAGTAGGGAAACATTTTCCTCTGCATGTTAAGAGCATTTTGCAAATTCCCAGCAAATCCAATCGATCTGTGCTGGCTTGCATGTTTTCACGGTATGTTTTTGCATCACGGGCATTCACACCCGAAACAAGCCAATTTTCAGAACGAAGGGTGGTTATAAAGTTGTCTGCATAGGATCCACAGTCTTCTCCTCCGAAAAAGACGTGTTCCATTTTGATCCCATGATGCCGACAGGATTTTGTGACTTCATCGACCAGATATTTCTTCCCTTCCAACGTGTTTTTAATTGAAAATGGCTTTCTGATAATTCTGCCATTTCCATTGCAAAACATTGCGATATGATCCTTTTTTGCATAATCAATGGGGACACACATAACTTTGGATCTGTTTCCTGCAGATTCAAACAGGGTAAGGATTTCTTGACTTTGGTTTTGAAAAATGTTTCTTTTTTTCATAGTGAAGCTCCTTATAACATTCAACTGCGGCATTGCAGATTGATCTATAAAGATACCACCATTTTAGATGGTATCTTTTGTTTATGGGGAGCTTCACTATTTGGTTCATTCAAAATTTAAAAAGCGAAACTGTTACCCCAAAATAATTGAGCCTATGAATCTGTGTGAGAATGCTTGAAAGTCTCTCGCAGATTCATGACATCAATTATTTTGAAAGGTACTAGGCGGCATGAAAAGTATTTTTTTCAAGAGGCTGTGTAGATATGTCGGTTGGTTTTGGTAATTATCAGATTTGGGGAATGATTTTTAATATAGCAAACTGAAAGCCTCTTGGGAACAATGCTTAGACGCCTCCAGGCTGCACGGCCCGGTGTCTTGATATGCCGGCCATAAACAACCGCCGGTCCGGCTGGGATGTCCGGCCTGATTGAACAATTTTAAGAGGCGCT
>PIVQ01000233.1 GCA_003354055.1 Desulfobacteraceae bacterium
AATATTCAAGGCAGCATAATAAACGGGCGGCTCGTAGGTCGCCTATATCACAAAACAAGGGAGCGCAGTTTCCACTTAAGAAATCTCGTTTCGTGGTCTAAGATTGGGGGTAGGCGCAAGTGTTTGGTGCATTGGTTGGCGGTTTCATTTCAACCCTGCTCACCCGTGAGCACAAAATATCAACTTTTCGTCAAGAGTGGATTAATAACGTTCGAGAAGTACTTTCAGAAATTCTTACCCAAGGCGAGATTTATGTCGGTGTTGCATATCAAGATAATGAAGAAGCATACCGGGAAAAAGTGAAATTGATTGAAGTAATTTACAAAGCTAAATTATTTCTAAATCGCAATGAAGATCTATCAAAGACACTGATTAAAAAGATTGAAACTATTCCAGAAGATTATTTTGGAAAAAGAGGAAAGAAACTTGAGTATGCTAATTTAAAAAAGGAACTTTCTATTCTCATGCAGGATCTGCTTAAAGAAGAATGGAAACGTGTCCGTGATGGCGAGCTAATATGGAAGGCAAATAAATGTATTAGTGAAAAAGGTTGGCCTCAGTGGGCGATGCTTTCGAGGCTAAAGCTAACCATTGCAGTTGTACTATTTTTTATTGCCGTTTTATTTGGAATGTTTTGAAACAGAATAGGGGACTTTCTGCATGTCGAACAAAGAGAATATAACAGCCTATCATCAACTGGGCCAATTCATAGCGTATTTTCAAATGGCAGAAAATGAGATTAGCGAAATTATTCAGTTTCTCACCAAGGGGACAGACCATGAAATGGTTCAAATACTTATCAATGGTTTAGAGTATTCCAAGCGATTAGATACAGCAGATGTAATGTTCGCAAGATTCATAGACCTGTATCGAAGTATAGATGATGCTGAAAAAGCAGATTTTCATAAACTAATTGTTGATCTTAAAAAACTTGGAACTCGTCGGAATCAATTAGTCCATTCAAATTACATCCCATGGTACAATGTTGATGGTCTTAAGGGCTTAATTAGAGAGCATTCAGCATTGAGAGGGAGTAAAGGCTGTTTAGAAAAAACCTAAGAAACGATTCTATCAGAAGATTTAACGTCGGACATAGAGCAAGTTGTTTCTATCTTCGAAAGAATTGATGTATTTCGGAAAAAAATTATCAAATGGAAACGTCCCGAACCAGAATAAGGAACCATTGAAACAGAATAAGGAACCATTGAAACAGAATAGGGGATAGCCTATGTCTTTAGCGGGTATTATTACATTCATAGTTGTGGGTATGGTCATAGCGTTTACCTTCCTTCTCACATCCTCCCGAATCGTAAATTACATGTTAAAGGATTGGGAATTATGGACAGGCCCTTATTTTAGAGAAGTCCGGGATGGTAGAAACCCGAGTCAAACACTTGAATATGTCGGTCCTTCTGAACTTCTATCCAGGAATACTGATTAAGCTGCTTTGAATAATATTAGGGAATTTCACAGGGGCCAGAAAAAATCCGGGGAAATTTAAAATGAATGATCAAATAATACCTATAATTGCATTAATAATATCCATTCTCGCTCTTGGTCTATCAATCTATTTTTGGCGGATGCAGTTTCGTCCTATAATTACCGTCGCAGTAAAAACAGTTATTGCTGGGAATATTTCTACTGCTTTTAACTTACAAGTTAAGAACTCTGGGTCTTTACCGGCAAAAAACATAAAGCTATCAACAAATCAATCAGAACTAAAAAAGTCATTTGGAGCAGATGCAACGGAAGAAAACAAAATTCGTTGGCTTGCTGCATTTAATAATGAGAATGTGATTCCAATTTTACAAAACGGAGAATCCATCGCATGTAGTTTCGGAATGTGTCAGGGACAAAACAAAGGGTTTTGGAAATATAACGCTATTTTTCAAATATCAATCGACTACTATGGGTGGTTTGGCTATCGTTATGTTGACACACAAAATGTTAAAATTTTTGATTCTGATTCCTTCACTGGCTTTCAGTGGGAGAACCGCCGGGATGGTAATCAGCAAAATTGAACATTAAAATGAACCAGAATAGGGGATAGCAGGATGGAAAAACAGATTGAGAACCTTGAAATCATACACCCTAAAACCAGATGGGTGATTGATGAACTTGAGAAGCTGATCCGTGAATGGGAGGCTTGGCAATTAGAAGTTGAGAAAATAGAAGATCATCCTTATGACCCCAATACTCAATTAGATGTGTTTAAGGATGGTAGAGATAGCATGAATAAGCATGAAATCCTTCAAGCAAAAACTCTAACATTTTTGAATAATAACATAAAAGGGCACGGTTTCATTCTTGGTTTTGATGGTAAACAATGTGATAGGAACGATCTGAGATAAAGATAAGAGTTGAACATAGATTGCAGAATTTGAGGATTTTAAGAGCCTCATTAGATTATGCTTGGGTTCCTGAGTCTGTTTTAAAAAAGAAATCCAAGGAAGTTGCACAAAAAGTAGTTGATAAAGGCGTTGAAGCGGGATCGAAACTTTTACTGGAATTCATGAAATCACAAAGCTAAATGAACAAAAATAGGGGAGTGAAAAATGATAACTATAAACGGTAAACCTTTCTCGGAAAGAACCTTTAAAGATGAAATTAAAAAGGAACTGCTTAGAGGTATTGCAGAAGACGTTAAAAAGCAGGTTCTTTCTGTGGTCACACCAGAGGAAGAGACACAATTAAAAATTGATATTGTCGGAGAGGATTTAGAACATTTATCTGTAAATGTTGATGGTCCGGATGAAATCGTTGAAAAGGTTAAAAAAGTTTTTGGTGACGATTAATTCTGAAACAGAATAGGGGATAATAATGAATGATGATGAGTTTAAAATGACTTTGGATAACGGGTACAAGGACCAAGATTATGACTTGTTAGGCGATATCTTGGGTTGGTTGGATGGCGAAAAGGAAGAACTGGAATGGGAGATTTCATATTCAGATCATCATACAATTTTCAATCAACACGTTTCAAGTATAGGTGAACTTTTAGACGTAGACATTGCCTCTCAATTCAATTTGCTTGTTATGCTATATGGCAATTTAGTGGCCTCAATAGAAGCGTATCTATCATCAAAATTCATTAACAAGGTCAATAATTCTGATAGATTCTTGCGCAAATTAGTTGAAACTGATCCAGACTTTTCAAAGATGAAGTTCACTCTAAACGAAATTTACACCCAAAAAGAAGAGTTAAACTTAAGAGTTGCTACTCATTTAAAAAATAAAATTTTTCATAAAATTATTGAAGTGAAAAAGATGTATAAGAATGTGTTTGATTATGATTTTGGTGACATCGAATGGCTAATTAAAGCCGTTGAATTACGACATGACTGTGTTCATCGAGCTGGGTATAATAAAGACGGTGATAAAGTAAAAATAGATTCTAAAATGGTTCGAGATTTAATGGAATCAGCAACCCACTTCATTAAGGACATTGAATTTGAACTAAGTGAAAGTGGCGTTATTTACGGTGAAACTGAAACAAAATAGGGGATTCCATGTACCGAATAGGCAACCAACAATTTCCCACATATGAAGATGCCCAGGCGTGGGTTGATCAAGGCAACGTGGGCGGCTGCTATGAGATTGTGCCTTTATCCTGGTGTGAAAGCTGCCGAGAATGGCGTGATACAGAAACCAAGGACATCGGTATTAAGGTGTGCCTGAAATGCAATGAACAGATTGAATCAGAATAAAAGGAAGATCATGAAAACATTAAAACTATGTCGAGAGTATTTTGATGAGATCCATTATTGGAAATACTACGGCTCCTGCCCTAACTGTAATAGGCCCGACATAAAAGTCTATGATGACCCCATGAATAAGAATGTGAAAACTGCTGAATGCTTCTGTGGGCAATCTTTTGAATTAGAGTACAGGTACAATGAACCAGATAGGGAAGTCTTCAAAAAGACTTCCACCCGCAGACTAAAAAATGGTTTTTAAAAGCAAACACATATATACTTGTCCAAACTGCAAATCGGTTTTAGCCTCTGGCAACCTTATTGCCTTAAAAGCCGTTTGCCCTGATTGCAAAAACCTTGTTGAAATAAAAAACGCCTCCTTTCCTGATTTATCCTCAAAACCATACGGCAGAGATAATTTAAAAATTAGCCAAATGTGTGATAATCAGAAAGATGCTATCAAGGCTGATCATAGTCATTATTTCACTGGAATAGCCTGCCGCCATGGTCATATTGCCCCCAGGACTAAAAAAGGTGACTGTAATGAATGCGCATGGCAACAACGGAAAAGATATGTTGGACAGAACCAGGAAAAGGTCCGTAAAATTTATAGAGCAGCCAGTAACCGGGTACGGGCAGGAAGAAAAGAGCATCTAAAAATAACAGGCTATTCTCAAATTAAAACAGATGGATCGGTTCACGCTATAACTGAGGCCGGGGATGCTTTTTGTGGTACAACGGCAATGGAAGGTTATTCAAATTTTACCGCCTTTCCGGTGGGAAAAATAATCAGTGGTGCAATCACATGTAAAAGGTGTCTTTCATCAATGAAAACTTGTGGAATTGAAACATTATAGGTGACTTCATGACTCTTAACTACTTTCAAATAGCAGGCTTGATGCTTGGTTCAGTGGTGTTCTACAAGGTCTTTGTTTACCTGATTTCAAGACTCGCTGATCCTAAGAACCATCCCCGGATACCCTCAACATCTGATGCCATAGATCGAATCGAAAAAGAGGGTTATGCGGCAATGTTTTATATGCCCGGTTCTAAGGTTCGGGAGAACTCCGAACTTTGGGATGCCCTGGAAGCACTGAAACATAACGGCCATATAATCGTTGATCAGGACGGACACCTGGTGGGGCAAGTTGCCAAGGTCCGTATGGATGCCCAGGAGAAAGCTGAAATGTTTAGAGCAAAATTTAAAATCGTTAAAGATGAAACAGAATAGAGGAGTGTTATGGATAATATATTAAATTTTCCTTCGAAATCTATTCAAGATTGGCAAGCAATTAAGAAAACAATTAAGCAATATTTAGAAAGTGCTGGTGAATCTGAAGCGTTGATGAAAAAAGTTTTAGAACGGATGAAACCGGTAATAGAAGAATTTTCATATGAATTTGAAATTCCGTCTAATTTATCACCTGATTTAATAATTGAACTACAAAAGCATACATCCAAACTTATTCATAGTAGATTGGTTGTTGAAATTGAGTTAGCAAAAGCTTTAGGTTATTAAAATGAACCAAAATAGGGGATTTTACCGGGTGGGTCACTTCCGGAAGTCTTCAACCACACGTCCAGATCTCCAGGTTCACAAAAATATTCTATTTTGAACAAATACCCCCATTTTTTATTGCGTTTATTATAATGTGTATTATAATGATAATTATCATTTGGGTTATAATAATATAAAGGCGGTAATCATGACAACTCAGACAGCAAGAACAACGATCTTGACGACACCGGATTTTAAAGTGTGGCTTTCTCAAGAAGCCCAAAAAGAAGGTATTAGCGTATCAGAGTTAGTGCGTCAAAGATGCCAAGCCAAACCAAGCAAAGATGAAGCTTTATTGGCTATCCTAGTGGCAGAGGTTCGAGAAGCGACCATAAAAGCAAAAGTATCATTAACCAAGGGTTTGAATGATGCAGAATCCGTTTTAGCAGAATTAAGGAGCGTTAAACAATGAGTGTGGTTAAAGATGCCGTTGCAGCCATGAAGGAGGTTTTAATTCTGTCTGAAAAAATTGACCAGGCCGGTAAAACCTTAACCGAAGTTTCAAAAGAACTCCGGGATCACGATAGGCGTATTGTTAGGTTAGAAACATATGTTGAAATTGGACAGAATCAGCAACAACAGTTGCCAGGAAATGCACCAAAATAGGGGATAGGGAAATGATTTTAGTTATTTTTGAATACCAAGGTGATCCCGTTGAAATTAGGCTTAAATATTCTGATAACCGAGATCAGTTTATCGTTTATGCAAGGTATTCCCCCCATGGTGGTCATGTGAATGGCTACAGTTATGTTCTTGATAATGTATTTGAATTGAGCTTAAAAGATGCCGCCAAACTTGATGTTATTCAGCATTTAGCAGAAGCGGCTAAACAGCATGTTTTAGATGGCTCTTGGGAAAAATACGAAAAGGCTGTTGAAGAACTTAAAGCCAAGAATGAACCAAAATAGGGGAGACTTGGCCCCGGTTTAGATAACTGTTCAATTTTTATCAAGGAATAAATGAAAAGTGATAATGAATACGGTTCTTTTTGATTTTGACGGGGTAATTGCAGATTCCCTGGATTATGCCTTCAACTGGTTCGGCTATGCTGCAGACAAGTTTGGGGTGGATCTGCCTTTTGAGGATCTGGAAGGCTTCAGAGATTCCTTTATCGAGCCTTTCCCCGAATTCTATAAATGGCTGGGGTTTAACTGGGAAGATAACAGAGAGGCGATCTATGACGCCTATATAGATTATCATACCGCCAATCCGGTGGGCCTGGTCGACGGCATTGAGGTGGTGATTTCGGAGTTAGGCCGGAAGCCAGGAGTTAAGCTGGGGATTGTTTCATCCAATGACCAGCAGGTTTTGGAAGACAACCTCGCCCATCACGGTCTTGCCGGTGATTTCGATGTGGTGATCGGCGTCAATAAAGATCTTTCCATTCCATTGAAGCCAAATCCTACGTCTCTGCTCATGGCCCTCTCCCAACTCGGGTCGTCCCCTTCTGAATCCGTCTACATCGGAGACCAGCCCAGTGACATTCTCACGGCTCAGAATGCGGGAAAAAAAGCTCGAAACGGATCTCTGCGCACCATCGGCGTCACCACAGGGTTTGCCACCCGTTCCCGACTAGAAGACGCCTCTCCGAGACCGGATCACATTGTTGACCACCCCATTGAGATTCTAACGGCATTGAAACAGAATAGGGGATATTAGAATGAAAAAATTAGTAATTATATTGCTGATAGTTATTGGCGCTATAAAGTTTGTTGAACCTGTAAATAATTGGGCACGAGGCCATCTTCCTGAAGAAATTCTGGAGATAATTGGTGAGAAACCAAAGAATTTATTAGAAAAAGTAGGTGACCTTGTTATTCCTAAATCTTAGCCATAATCTTCATTATATTCTGTTATAACAACAACGGTTGGTGAACCGGGTAGGTCCGGGTGGGATGTCCGAGCCATTAGATTGCAATTTTTTAGCTGTTCTTAATGAAGCGTAGTCAAAAGCCGTGTTGTTTGAGAACCCACTGGATCGCAGTTTCACGGCTTTTTACGGAGCGAATTTAGAACAGCTTAAAATTGTTCGATCAGGCCGGACGTCTCAGCCGGACCGGCGGTTAATATGCCGAATGCCTGTGACAAATAAAACATAACTTGTGTATGATATGTGTATGTGTATAATATGGGTATATATTGTGAGATAGGAGACAAATTATGCAGACACAGTCAGAATCCTTAGTAAGAAAACAGTTTTTCATTTCCCCTGAAAATGTGGATAAACTTGAGAAGTTGACCTCAAAAATGAAGGGGGTTTCTGCTGCAAAAATAGTAAGGGACGCTATTGATGCTTATGATCCAGATGGTAACCAGACCGAAGAAAAAGAGTTACTTGCCCTGGCTCATTCAAAGGTTAAAGAGGCTTTGGAAGCCACCGAACGAGCAAACCAAAAGATGGATGATTGTCTGAACACTCTTTCAAAACGGGAGGGGTCTTAAATGCCCGGCCTGGCTGAATTATTGATGGATATCATTAAATTGACGGATTCTGTAAAAACTCTGGATGCCAAAACTGAAAAATTGTCTGAACGGACCATCGATATAGATAAAAGGGTGGTCCGGCTGGAAACCTTTGTCGAAATAGGAGAGAGACAGCAAAAACAATTATCAGGGAACAAGGAGTAGGGAGTCTGTTGCAGGAAATATTAAACTGTGTATACCCTGTTAAAGGGTTTGTAACGAATTTTCATCTATAGTAAGGTATTTCAATGATGAAAAATGCAATCATTATCGTAACCATCTTTCTTTGTCTGGTTAACACTGCTGGTGCAAAAGAGAAAATTCGAATCACTAATGGAGAATGGGCGCCTTATCTGTCGGAACACCTGCCGAAGAACGGGCTGGCCTCTGATATTGTCAGAGCCGCTTTTGCTGCCGTTGGCATTGATGTTACATATGGCTTTTTCCCCTGGAAGAGGTCTTTTAAACTTGCCAGGGAAGGTAAGTGGAACGGCAGTGTGGTATGGGTGCATACCCCTGAACGTGCCAGGGACTTTTTATACAGTGATACCGTTATCTCGGACCATGAATATCTTTTTCACCTAAAGGACCTTAAACTGAAGTGGAAAACGGTGGAAGATCTTAAGGGGCTTAAGATCGGTGGAACCCTTCATACGGTGTATCCGGTATTTGAATCTGCCGAAGGTCGGGGAATACTTTCCATTGAGCAGACAGGTACCTACGAAAACCTTTATCGCAGGTTGCTGAAAAAGAGAATTGATGCCATTCCCCAGGTGTCTGCTGTCGGCGAATACCTGATCAGAACCACCCTGACCGAATCCGAACAATCAAAAATAACCGTTTCCCCTACCATTATTCAGACACGGGAATATGCCTTGATTCTTTCCAAAAATGTTCCGGAAAATGCATCGCTGTTACAGAGGTTTAACCGCGGACTTTCCATGCTTCGGGACAGTGGGGAATATCAGAAGATGCTGGATGCTTTAAAAAACGGTGAGTATGATCCAGCAATCCTTGGAGGTGAATGACACACCGGGTTTCCTTTTTAAACAAAGGGTGGAAAGGCCCTTTGGCGGTCAGGCAACTGACCTTTATCCTTGTGTTCAGTTCTCTGATCACTTTAATCTCTGCCGGTACCCAGATCTTTATCGAATACCGGGCAGATCTTGATGAGGTCCGTCTCCAACTCGATCAGATCGGTCATGGGTATCTTGAGAGCCTGACCTCCAGTTTATGGAAACTGGATGACGGGCAGATCCTGGTCCAACTTAAGGATGCCCTCAGCCACCGCGATATTGAATATCTGGAAATCCGGGAGGATTCAGAAATAATCTTTGCCACAGGCCACCTTCCTGATAGCGATTCTGTCATCACCCTGGAATTTGATATGCTCTTTATCGATAGTGGGGTGGAAAAGAACATAGGTACCCTTAAAGCTGTGGCCAGCCTTGCAGGGACCTATGACCGGATGTTCAAACGGATTTTGATTATTGTTATTACCCAGGCTATTAAAACCTTTTTAGTTTCCTTTTTTATTCTCTTTATTATTTACAGGTTTGTAATTCGACACCTGATTGATCTAGGGCGGTATTCAAAGCAGCTGGACATTCGTACCGCTGAAAATGATATGTTTGTATTAAGGAGGTCCTCTCGATTCAGCTCCGGTGATGATGAACTGGATGATCTGGTAACTGCCGTCAATAAGATGCAATCAAGGGCGCTTCAGGATATCCGTGATATAAAGGAAAAGGAAGAACGGTACCGCCAGACCATTGAAAGCTCCATTGACGGATTCTGGGTCATGGATGCCAAGGGCTATCTTCTGGAGGTTAACCAGGCCTATTGCGACATGACCGGATTTGACCGTGAACAGCTTCTGACCATGTCGATTACTGAACTTCAGGATCAAACCGGCTCGCAAATAATTAAATGGCTGAAAAAAATATCAGAGGTCGGCCATGACAGATTTGAAACCCGTCATTGGTGTAAAAACGGG
>PIVQ01001848.1 GCA_003354055.1 Desulfobacteraceae bacterium
ATACCTCACGTACGGATCTGTGCGGGGGGCGGCTGGTGACAGCCGTCCCTACCGCGACGCCTAAAACGTCATTGAGCGATTGACTCGCTTCAGCAGAGCGCCTTCGGCTCACTGCTTTCGCTCGATCTTGAAGAGCGAGCCGCCTGCCTGTGCGTAGCACGCAGACAGGCCGCTATCGGCAGGGAGAGCAGGCCCTACCGCGACGCCTAAAACGTCATTTTAATTGGCGAGCCTTCTTTTTCTGTTTGAGGACATCCCATGGCAAGAAAAGCACGAGCTGAATTTGCGGATGCGACCTATCACGTGATGTGTCGGGGGAATCATCAGGAAGCAGTCTTTAAGGATGCAAAAAGATCATGATCGTTTTTTGGATACTCTCGGGGAGGTGTAATATTCGATCGGTAGAAGGATCCAACGATGGGCAGTTATGGAATTTTAAAAACTAAATGACGATTTAGGCGTCGCGGTAGGGACGGCTGTCACCAGCCGCCCCCCGCACAGATCCGTACGTGAGGTATTACCGCATACGGCTCCTACCTTGAGTATTTAGCGTCAAAGCGATCTCCGGGATA
>PIVQ01000983.1 GCA_003354055.1 Desulfobacteraceae bacterium
TCCGCCATCCACAGGGCCTTATGCGCACTTAAGAGACAGGACCTGCCGGTCCGCATTTTTACGGATTCTTCCTATGCGATCGGATTGCTGACCCAGGAGTGGAAGCCCCGGGTAAACCAGGATCTGGTCATGGAGATCAAGGCAATGATACGGGAGTATGCTGACATTGCCCTGATCAAGGTCAAGGGCCATTCCGGTATCAAAGAAAATGAGGTGGCAGACTTTCTGGCCACTTCAGCCATAAAAAAAGGGTCGTTGTAAAAACGACCCTTTCATATCTTGCGTATAAACTGAACTAAAAGACTATTTGGCGTCTTTCAGATCGTTCAATTCTTTTTCGAGTTCTGCAATCTTGGCTTTATCATCTTCTGCAGGAGCTTCAACGCCCTCATCACTTTTCCAGGAATCTTTCAACTCGTCAAATCCGAGGTAAAGGGCAAGACCACCACCCAGCAGAAGTACAGGCGGAAGACATCCAGCCAGAAGATTCAAAAACTCACCAAACCAAACGGCCAGACCAACAACACCGAGAAGAACTGCAATAGCACCGCCAATTAACGTTTTCATAACTATCCTCCTTAAAAATCCTGTGTAATTTGCTAATAAATGACTTATACCTTAAATCAAGAAATGCATGTGTCAATAGATGAAGAAAAATATCACAGGACCTTGATTTTATCAAGGCGTTTTTCCGCGACCCGGCCATATAAAAGAAGCGCTTTCATTCCAGGGTGTTGCCGCAGTTTTTATCTAAAACCCAGGTTTGATCACAAAAAATTATCATATTGCCTTACGACCCAAGCTCTGGTATTGAAATAGTTCTTAGGAATCGTTACAAAACAACTTGATCTAAATTGTTTCCAAAACCCCTTAAACAACTGGGTATTTTAAAAACAAAAGATCAAGTACTTTTGGAGCCGATCCTTAACCATTCATGTGCCTGCAAGGCTTTGCTGTACATAAAGACAACCATAATTATTTAGAATTTTTTTTAATTTGGAACTATATTTAAGGAACGTTAATGAGCCTCTTGAAACCGCTAAAAAACCTGGTTACCAAAACAAGAGCCAAGGTGCGTCAGTCTATTGACTGCCTGCTGGGAGACACCAATCAATACTACACAAGTTTTTACCCCGGCAACCAAAGCTTTATCATCAGAAAAATCATTACCCATCTTACAAAAAAAGTTCCCCTGGACGATCATAACCTGGATAAAATAAGAGGAATTCACCCGGACAGCATTGTTGTATTTACCAGTAAAAACAAACGTATATTTGATTTCCTGTACTTTCATACCCGGCTCAAGGCCCTTGAGATGCCCTATCCGGAACTGGGATTTGATTTACGGTTTTTCTTTCTATTACCGGTAAAACGGGTGTGCAGGATTCTTTTGTCCCATCTGGACTATTTTCTCCATCACTTTCATATAAAGGACATCTATGCCTCAGGATTTGCAGAAAGAACCCTGTTAGACCAAAAAACAGGATTTGTCTGCCTGATTGAGGAGGATGATTTTTATAAACGTTTTATCAAGGCCACCCCGGACCCCCTCTTCCATCTTATTGAGCTTCAGAAACGGATAGACCGGTCTGTGGTCATCGTGCCTGAGGATATCATCTATGTCACCAAGCCCATGCACAAGAACCCGGGGCTGGCTGATATTCTTTTCGGCACCCATGAAAAACCCGGGTTGATCAAGCGTGTATTCACCCTGATCCGACACCCTGAAAAAATCCGGGTAGCAGTGGCAAGACCCGTGGACCTGAAAGAATTCATAAACCGTCCGGAAATCGAACGTCTTGATGCGGAATTCCAGACCCATCGGCTACGAAGTCACCTGGTGGATATATTGAACCGCCAGCGCAAAAGTATGACCGGCCCAGTACTCAAATCCAGGCAAGAAATTGCAGAGGATATATTAACCCGCAAATCCTTAAGAGAGTTCCTGGCAGATCATGCAGCAAAAACAAACATGCCCCTGCGCAAGGTCAATAAAAAGGCCGCAGCCTATATCAATGAAATCGCAGCAAATTATAACCTGAGAGCCATAAATTTTCTCAACTGGATACTGAACTGGGTATTCAGCAATATTTTTGACGGCGTTTCGGTGAATCAGGATGAAATAAACCGGATGCGGGAAAAATACGCCCAGGCGCCTCTGATTCTCATCCCCTGCCACAAGAGCCACCTGGACTATCTGCTTCTTCCCTGGGTGATGTTCAGACACAATATGCCCTGCCCTCATATTGCAGCCGGAAAAAACCTGTCGTTCTGGCCTTTGGGTCCTGTTTTCAGAGGGGCCGGTGCATTTTTTCTTCGGAGAACCTTCCAGGGAGCGGAACTCTACACCCGGATTTTTGG
>PIVQ01000234.1 GCA_003354055.1 Desulfobacteraceae bacterium
CATTTTTATCCATTTTTTTCCGATAAGCACGATCAGATGCCATGGCATCGTAGCAGTCTGCCACGGCCATAATTCTGGCAAGCTTTGGTATTTGCTCACCGGCAAGACCGTCAGGATAGCCTTTTCCGTCATACCGTTCATGGTGATGACGTATGATTTCCATTTCCCTGTCCCAAAGCCCCAGTTTGCTGATAATGTCTGCACCGATAACCGGATGTTCCTTGATCTTCTCATACTCGTCAGCAGTGAGACGCCCCGGCTTGAGAAGAATATCGTCACGGATGCCTATCTTGCCGATATCATGAAGGCTGCCTGCAAAATTAATTACATCCAGTTCCTCTTCAGAGCAGCCCATTTCTCCTGCAATCATATGGGCATATTTGGCCACGCGGGTGGAATGCCTTTGGGTATAAAGGTCACGCACTTCAAGGGCGGTTACAAAGGCATAAAGTGTCGAGAACAAATTCTCATAGATATTTTCATACAGGGCAATATTTTCAATGGCCGAGGCTGCCTTCTGGGTGATGAAATTCATGTAATAGATGTCTTTTTCACTGAAAAAACAATCTTCACGGAAAATAAACGCAGAGGCGACTCCGAAAATTTTATCCCTGATCTTCAGGGGAACCACCATCAAAGATCGAATGGGATCGCCCAATGCGGCGTTATTTTTAGAATCAGCAATCAAACACGGATTGTTATCCGTCTCCAAAGAATCTATAATATAGGCCTTTGCCCGGTCCGTGATATCCCGTCCATAGGCTTCGAGGATCTCATCGGTCTGGAAATCCGAACTGGATTTGGCTACAAGCACCAGGGAGGCTTCCTGCTCCGAATAGATATGAAAGAACACCTTGTCTGCGTTGAGTTCTTCTACGCCTAAATCCACGACCTTGTTAAAAATACCGTAGCTGGAATCCGTGGCGGCAAAATCCTCCATCACGCGATTCAGCGTATTAACCTCTTCCACCCGTTGAAGCAATTCAACGTTCAATTGCCGCAACCGCTCCTGCCGTTCCACCTCTTCCTTGAGGATGAGGTTTTCCACAAATAACTCCCGCTCCCGTAAGATGCGTTTCAGGGTGAGTTCCATCTGTTCCAGATTGACAGGTTTGATTAAATAGTCCACAACCCCGTTTTTAAGGGTCTGGATGGAATTTTCAAGGGAAGGATACCCTGTCATAACGACAACAGGCAGGGTGCTTTCAATGAGGCGCACCCTCTCGGCCAGCTCAAGCCCGTCCATGACAGGCATATTGATATCGGTAAAAATACAGCCGATTTTTACACGGTTAATGATTTCCAGAGCCTCGACCCCGTTACCGGCAGTATAGACCTCATAACCTTTTCTTTGAAAGTACCCTTCCGTGACATCCAGAATACCCTCTTCATCATCCACAACCAGAATCTTAATTGTATCCTTGTCCATCCACGTAAACCTGTTTGTTAAGCGGTCCTGTAAGCCGTCCTGTATAATAGGATAAATGTATATGAAACCTTATTTTTTAGCAACAAAAATCAAACTGCTTTCGAAACCCGACAATAAGAATATAATTCTCTCACAACACCTTTTTATATCATAAGATTCTTGACAAGATAACAAGTCATGAATATTTTACACTCATATTTAACTTTTAACATATATTACATATTGCTCACCTATGGATAAAACAGACCTTGAAATACTGAAAATCCTCCAAAAAAAGGCCAGAATCCCCAATGTGGAGGTTGCC
Organism: Desulfobacteraceae bacterium; assembly: GCA_003354055.1. The sequence continues at coordinate 1,734 of PIVQ01000234.1, forward strand.
AGAACCATTGGCATGGCCCCTTCCGCCATCCTTGAACGGATTAAAAAGCTTGAAGCCAGGGGCGTAATCCAGGGATATGAAGTCCGGCTGAACCCTGAAATGTTCCACTGCGCCATGACTGCTTTTATTGACATCCAGGTTTTTTCTCCCTCCCTGATTCAGGATACCGGAAAACAACTTTCAGAAATAGAACAGGTTCAGGAAGTCCATTACCTTGCCGGTGGAGACACCCTGATGGCCAAAGTAAAAACCTCCGGAAACAAGGAACTTGCATCTGTCATACGTGAACGGATTGCATGCATAGATGCCATCAAGACCACCCGGACATCCATCGCCCTTTCCACCTTTAAAGAAAGTGCAAAAATCAAGCTTCCGGACCAGATCTGATCCGGCAGGCCGTTAATAAGGAAATATCCCATGCCCATGTCAATTGACTTTAAACAACAACTTACCCCTATTTTACCGGATATTGTCGATGCGTTCGGCACCCCGTTTCATATCTATGACGAAACCGGTATTTTAGAGACCTGCGACCGACTGAATCAGGCCTTTGATACCATAAACGGATTCAAAGAATTTTTTGCGGTCAAAGCCCTTCCAAACCCCACCATCATGGGGTTGCTCAAATCAAAAGGATTTGGCTTTGACTGTTCATCCGTGCCTGAGCTCACCCTGTCCCGCGGCGTCAGCAGCAAGGGAGATGATCTCATGTTCACCTCCAACAATACCAGCGAAGAGCAGTTTCAGACTGCTCTGGACCAGGACTGCATTATCAACCTGGATGATATTTCCCTGCTCCCCAAACTTCCGGTAATTCCGGAACTGATATGCTTCAGATACAACCCGGGGGCAAAACGGAGCGGCAACATTATCATCGGCAACCCCGTTGAATCCAAATACGGTATCAGTCACGACCAGGTTCTTGAGGCATATGAGAAGGCCAAAGATATGGGTGTCAAGCGATTCGGGATCCATACAATGCTGGCATCCAACGAACTCAACTATAAATATATGATCGATACCGCAGATATGCTTCTCGGGCTGATCCAGGAAATCCACGATAAATTAAGCATCCGCTTTGAGTTCATTAACATCGGCGGCGGCATAGGGATTCCATATACCCCGGATGCCCCGACATTTGATATAAAGGCCATGGCACAGGGAATTGTTCAATCCTTTGAGACATTTGAAGCCAAAAACAGCTGGGCGCCAAGGCTTTACATGGAAAGCGGACGCTTCATAACCGGCCCCCACGGCGTACTGGCCACCTCTGTGATCAACCACAAGGAAATTTACAGAAAATACGTGGGAGTGGATGCCTCAATGTCCTCCCTGATGCGGCCGGGAATGTATGATGCCTACCACCATATCCATATCAACGGAAGAGAAGACAGCCTTCCCTTGAAGACTGTAGATGTGGTCGGTGCCCTGTGCGAGAATAACGACAAATTTGCCGTCCAGAGAGAACTGCCCGAAACGAGGGAAGGAGACATCCTGGTTATTCACGACACAGGTGCCCACGGCCATGCCATGGGATTTAACTACAACGGTCATCTGCGGCCCAAGGAATTGCTTCTCAGATCCGATTCAACCGTTGAACTAATCCGGCGGGCAGAGACGATGGATGATTATTTTGCAACCCTGGATTTTGAACCCCAAAAACTGGGATAAGGATCGGCTCCAAAATTACTTGATCTTTTGTTTTCAGAATACCCAGTCCTTTAAGGGGTTTTGGAAACAAGTTTCTGCCCTTCAGGGTATTTAGATCAAGTTGTTTTGTAACGATTCCTAAGAGCCCGGGATAGAACAACGGAGGAGCCATGAGCTATTGTATGATATTGGTCACCTGTTTTAACGAGTCAGATGCCAGACGACTGGCATCTGACCTGGTGCAGAACAAAATGGCGGCCTGCGTCCAGATCCACCCGGTAACCAGCATCTATACCTGGGAAGACCAAGTCCATACAGATCCTGAATTCAGACTGATGATAAAAACAAAATCTTCGAATTACAAAGAGGTAGAAGCCTTTATTCTGGAACGACACGACTATGAGGTACCCCAGATCGTTCAGGTACCCATTGAAAACGGCCTGACATCCTACCTGAACTGGATAGACGAGAATACAAAATAAAGTTAGGCCCGGCCCAATAACAGGCAAGCTGACAGGCAAGCGAATAGATCAGGCAAATTTCTTATCCACAAAATTTCGGGCTTTTTCAGGATCTTCGCCCCGGCACCGTCCTTTTTCAAGGGCATATTGGAGTGCCTTGGCCTGATCTTTGTCCAGCACCGCAAGCCACATCAATCCGGCCAGCGCACCCATGCCATCCGGATTCAACTCCCGGGCCTTTAAAAAAGCTGTGCCTGCACGATTATAGTCTTCATTCTTGTACAGCCCCCACCCCACAAGATCCTGAACAAGATAGGATTCCGGACAACTCTCAACAGCCCGGTCAAAATATTCCATATCAATCGATTGAACTCCGGCATCTACATAGCTCAGGTAAAGGGCTTCCAGCGCCCGACCAAGATAGTCCAGCCCCTGAAGGCTGATCTGCTCCGGCCAGATTCCTGTGTCTCTGCCGTCAAACCCCAGGTCGCAGTGGTCCAACCAGTCAAAGAAGCGCTCACGAAATCCCATAAGCCTGTCATCAAACGCCAGAGTAAACGTTTCCCGGACAGACACGCCATCACGGGTATCATGAAGCACCACGTCTATCGTAACGCCGTCCTGACCCGAACCAAGTCCATAGGTACCTTCAAGCCAGAACCTTACCTTTTCCCGGTTGCCCAAACCCTGGATATCTTCATAGGGGGAATTTCCCCGACAATACTCTGCAAGCCCTTTAGCATCGGGAAAGATATTCTTCACCCGCCAGCCGAACCAACATTCCAAAAATCTCTTATGGAGGCAGAAAAGATTGCCCAAAAGGAAATGGACACCAAGGCCGATTCCGTCCTGATCTTCATCCCGGACCTGGCCCTCTGCCGGCTGAAACGGCATGACAATGAGCTTATCCCTGCCCGCCCCTGCCCTTATCGTATTACCGGCCATTTCCGCCCCTTAAATTTTGAGTTCATTCAACGCAAGATAGGTGGCCTTTGCCATATTGTCCCTGAGATTAGCCTCAAAGACTTCTTTGTCTTCCGGCGACAATTCGTCCCAGGTTTCAGGCATGACATCCATACCCAGTTGGGAAAACCGTTCCTGCCGTTTTGTATTGATCACCCGGCTGCTGTTCGCCCGGCTCAGAGACAATTGCATGGCCACATAAGACCTGGCGGGCTGGTTCACAACAAGAAGGAACTTTCTGTCGGCAAACCCATAGGCATACATGCCCTCCATTTTAAAGACTTCCCTGGGAACAATTTCAATGAGCATGTCTACCTGGCCCGACTTCAGTGCGGCTTTATCATCCACAATCTTGACCTGATATCCCTTGTCTTCAAGATATTGGGTCATAACTTCAGTAAACTGGGATTTAACGGAAAGAGATTCAATACCTGCGGTTTTGTGCCGGACCACCAGAGTCTTTTTCTTGAGATAAAGCGGATGGTCGGGAAAAGAATTTAAAATGCCGAATGTTTTCGGCGTTAACTGATCCTCTGTTGAACTGCCGCCGATACAGCCGGAAACCAATGCTGCCGTTACAATAATCAATACAAAATATCCAAACCGTTTCACACCATCCTCCATTTAATATGTCCAGATCAGAACTGCAGAGATAAGACGAATCATTGACCAAGTTTCAGGGCCAGATCCGCCACGCGCCTGCCCAGAAATTTTCCGTTTTCAAGGGTCTTTTCATCCGGAGCCCCCACACAGGCCACTCCGTAATGTCCGGTAGCCGCCATGGGGTCCCCTGTGATCACCATACCGTAAATCATAAAGGCCTGGATAATCCCCATCATTGTTGTTTCTTTACCACCTGTGGCATCACCTGAAGTGGTAAAGGCGGCCCCGACCTTTCCTTCCATTTTCCGGCGGGTACTGACAAAGCCGTCAAAAATCTGTTTAAGCTCAGCCGCCATACCACCGAAGTAGACCGGAGACCCGGCAACAACTCCGCCGGCTTCCAGAAAATCCTCTTTGGTGACCTCTTCACAGGTCTTCAGAACGGATTGAGCCCCGTCCGTTCCATCCACGCCGTCAGCCACAGCCTGGGCCAACGTCCTTGTATTACCACCCTTTGAAAAATAAAGTACCAATATTTTCATCGTTTCTCCAAGCTAATATAATTCAATGATAAGAAAAGTTGTTTTTTACCTTAACATCCTTTTGCATCCTGATGCAATTGCACACCTTCAAAATCTGATGAACATGAAAGACAATGCCCGGGCATATATTTTGACTTAATGGCCTCCCCTTTTTCAATGAGGAAATCACCCAGCCTGATCCAGACCCGGGCTTTTAAGCCGGGACGTTTTTTCTTTCCTGACTTGCGAAGCCGCTGCAACGCCGCCGCCCTTTCAAATTCCCCTTGTTTTTGTTTTGCCATTATTTCCAGAAAATAGGTATCATTTGTCATGGCTCTTCCTTTCTTGTATTTTTTCTCGGGACAGATTCTTCCTTATTAAAAGTGGCCGAGTCCGCTTAACCCGGCATCCCCGGACGGTTTGCGCAGCAGTTCCTTGATAGCGTCGGCCAGAATTTCCATACCTTCAGCGATCTGTTCCGTATCGGTCCAGGCCCAGCCCAGTCTAAAGGCATTTACAAACCGCTGATCCATATCAAACACAGGACCCGGCACAAGGTTTATTCCTTTGTCCAGAACAGAAATCAGCAGGGCCACGCTGGAATAGCCCCTTGGCAGGGTAACCCACAGGGCAAATCCGCCGTTCGGCTTTGTCCATTCCACACCCTCTGGCATGAGTTGATCCAGACAGGACAGCATCACATCCCGGCGTTCCGTATAAATTTTTCGTATCTTTGCAAGATGCCTGTCATATGCACCGGATTGCAAAAAGGCCAGGGATACCCCCTGCATCAGTGGTGGCCCGCCATGGCCCATCAGCCTTTTCAGCCGGGCAAACTCGGAGATCCGCCTGGGCGAGCTTATCATCCACCCCATTCGCAGCCCGGCCATCAATGATTTTGACAGGGAAGAAATAATAATCGCCTGCTCTTCTCCCAAAAGGTTAATCATGGATTCCGGCGCCTGCCCCTCCATCCTCAGATCCTGAAAAATTTCATCGGACAGGATGAGACCATTGTTCTTCCTGGCCCAGTCAGCTATTTTCTTCCGCTGCTTCGCCATGGTTTCTTCCCCCATGGGATTATGAAAGTCAGGGCAGACACTTAACAGATGGGATCCTTCTCCGGTAAAGGCCTTCAACTGCCCGGGCACATCCATTCCCTTATCGGCAATCACCGTATCCACCCAGTTCCCGTTCCCCACAAAGGCATCGACTACACCCTGAAATCCGGGGGTTTTTACAATCACATGACGGTTTTTATCAGCTGCATCACGGGCGGCAATACTGGCCCCCTGCTGGGCACCATTGGTAATCAAAACATGATCCGGGGAAATTCTCACACCCTTTTCACCGTACCTTTCGGCAATTACCTCCCTTAGCTCAGGCATCCCCCGAAGATCTCCATACCCCATGTACTCTTTTGAATCCTTCTCCATGGCGATGGCAACCATCTCTTCAAACACACCCGGCTCTATCAACCCGGGATCCGGAATTCCCTTTGCAAAATCCAGCACACCCGGTTGTGAAGCCACACTCATGAGATCACAAAGTCCCTTTGACACCCCCTGGCGCAGTTGACGGGCGGCCACGGCAGGCCGGATCCGGCTCTCTTTTGACGGAGCAAAGGATTGTCCGCAGCCCATTTCCGCAGCCCTGCACTCGGACGCAGCCACAAAGGTACCCCGCCCCACATGGCATTGGGTCAGGCCCTGCTGCGTTAAATCCTCCATTGCCCTTCGGATGGTGGCCTGGGTTACGCCCACCTGTTTGGCAAACGCCGCCACCGAAGGCAGCTTATCTCCAGGAGATAACTCCTTCTCCAGTATGGCCTGCTGAATCCGGTCACGGATCTGGACATACAAGGGTTTACCTGATTTTTTATCAATATCAACGGATACCATTTTTATTACCTCCAAATTAATACCGTATTAATAGCGTATCAATTTTATAATCGTCAAGTTTTATTTTCTTTTTGCTTGATCCAAACCCACTTGCCTCCTATATTTATGGAGACATTCCAACCCAATGAGGTGACATCCATGAAAACAACTCCGACCCCCATAAAACTAAAAGATATCGGTGATATAATTGCCAGACATCTGGGTCACAAGGACAATATCAACTGCTATATCGGTTCCAATGCCGCCACCCCCACTGCCAGCATCGAAGCCCTGACAAATGCCGTCAAAAACAACACAGGCCAGCTCCCCTTCATGAAAATGCTCCACATCCTTCTCCACGGCCCGGTTCCCTATGTGGAAGAAGGCATGCAGGACCGCATCAGGGCCTACTCCATGTTTTCAGGGGGAGACGTGCGCAAGGCAGCCGACGAAGGCCATGCCTACTATCTGCCCTGCACCCTGGCCAATATGGACCGCCTCATGGGCAAAGGCTGCGGCTATGAAATCGATATGGTCATCATGAAGGTCCGGCAAAACGAGACCACGGGTGAATACAGCCTGGGGCTTTCCGTAGACGCCATCCATGCAGCCCTTGACACCGCCACCCTGGTCATTGCAGAGCTTGATCCCTCCATGCCCTTTACCCAGGGCCAGAGCGTTATTTCAAGTCAGGATATCGACTATATCATCAAAGACGGCATCAAACCGGTGTACACATTTGGCGCCCCGGACTTTGAGCACCTGCCCAATGAAGACAAGCGCATCGGAGAGCTGATCACCGAGCATTTCATTGAAGACGGCACCACCCTTCAGGTGGGCCTCGGCAAAATCCCCGATGCCGTAGTCGGTGTTATCAGCACCTCAGGATACAAAGATCTGGGCGTCCAGACCGAACTTTACGGCGACGGCCTCATGTATCTCCAGGAAAAAGGCATCATCACCAACAAGAAAAAGAAAATCAACACCGGCTATTCCACCACCAGCCTGATCATGGGCTCACAACAGCTCTATGACTGGGTCGACATGCGCTCCCAGGTCCAGATGCGCCCCTGCAACTACACCAATGCCGCCCGCACCATCCAGGACTGCGCCCCTTTTCTCTCAGTAAACACCGCCATCGGCGTGGACCTCAGCGGAAATGTCTGGGCAGACTTTATTGATCCCTCCCGCTACTACGGCGGGGTCGGCGGCCAGCCCGACTTTGTCAGAGCCCTGAGCCACAAGAAACACGGCACCCCGATCATTGCCATCAAAAGCCTGACCAACAAAGGTGCGTCCAAAATCGTACCGGCCTGCCCGTCCGGCATCACCCTGACCACATCCGCATACGACAGTGTTGTCATTGTCACGGAATACGGCATCGCAGATCTAAGAGACCTGCCCCTGGGCTTCAAAGGCCTTGCCATTGCCTCCATCTCCCACCCGGACCACAGGGAACGCCTGATAAAAACCATCTACAACGACCCGAGAATGACCAAACCCAAAGGCTTCTCCCTGGACAAAATCCCGCCCGGCGTCATCATGTATTCAGGAAAAACACCCATATGACGACCAAGTTACTATTTTTTACAGAAATCACCAAAGCCATAGAGCTCTCTGAAAAAACACTTACGGAATTTTCCGCACTATTCAAATTAAGATCATTCCGGGAAAAAGAGCACTTTGTCCGCATTGAAGAAAAAAACAAATCAGTGGGGTTTCTGGCAGAAGGGATCATGAGAACATACATAATTGATCCTGACGGCAACGAAGCCAGCTTAAGGTTTATCCTGCCCTCAAATTTTGTAAGGGGAAGCTTTGCCGCCAATGTACCAAGCCCTGTCAACATCCAATGCATTGACACCTGCACCCTCTATGTTGCCGACTG
>PIVQ01000984.1 GCA_003354055.1 Desulfobacteraceae bacterium
CACATGGCATGGGCGCCGTTGATCAATATATTGAGGAAAACCTGCTGGATTTTTCCAGGCTCACAGGGAATCTGGGGCATGTCCTCATTGTAATTTTTAATGATTTTTACCTGCTTGAAGTCATATTTTTTTTTCAGATCATAGTCACTTTCAGCCAGGGTCAGGGTTTCATCCATAAGATCTGCCAGATTATTGGGCAGCATGCCTGAATCACCCTTTCGGGCAAAGGAGAGCATATTAGAGACAATCTCGGCTGCCCTCAGGCCTGAGGATTTGATGGTGTCGAGCATCTTGGGGATTTTTCTGGCATCCATAAATGATTTGATGGTGCCCATGTCAGTGCCCAGCTGTTCTGCTACCTTTAAATTGGCAGGCAGATCAATGGTACTAAGCCGATTCCTAAGCGTATCTGCAGTCTGGATCATACCGGCCAGGGGATTGTTAATTTCATGGGCCATACCGGCGGCAAGTCCGCCTACGGAGAGCATTTTTTCCGACTGGATCATCCGTTCTTCCATGCGGATCTTTTCCGTGACATCATCAATACGGATCACTGCCCCTTCAGAGCCGTTGGCCGTCAGTGGGTAGATGGTGATATCCTCGTAGAGTATGTCGTTTTTCCGGCGATAGGGATTTTTGATCAGGGTCTGGGACCGACGTGTTTTTATGGCCAGATTAATCCGATCCATTTCATCAGCCAGGCGGGGGAATACTTTTTTAAGCTGGCTGCCCAGGGCCTGATTCCGGGGGATGCCTGTGGTCTCAATGGCTCCCTGGTTCCACTGGGTGACCCGGCCTCTGGTATTGATGCCTACCAGGATAGAGGGCATGGAATCAATGATATTGGATAGGTAATTTTGAAGAAAGTTCAGTTCTTTGTTGGCATCAGCCAGGCTTTCCACCATGGTTTCCATGGAATGTCCCACCTGGTTCAGCTCTGTCAGCATACCCGGTTCATAGGTGGCATCCATATTTCCGGAGGTGATTTCTCCGGAATAGGTGAGCAGCCGGGTCAGGGAGGGGGTGGTCAGGCGCCGGATCACCCAGGCTGAGATCACGGCGAAGGCCAGAGCCAGGGAGAACATGATCAGGGTTTTGGTCTGATAGGCCTGTTTGAGCTTCTCATATGAACTGTCTGAAATGGCAATGACAATCTCAAGAGGGGAACTGGTGTCATGGATGTGCAGTGGCAGCACTCCGGCAATGAGTCCCCGGCCTGAAAAATGTTCTCCGGACTCAAGGGCTTTATAGGCCATGGCCAAGGCCGTGACGGACTTGCCCTTCAGTGGGGCACTGGCACCGATAAGATGGCCGTCCGAGAACAGGGCCACGAGTTTTGAATGGGTTTTCAGCTGGATTTTTTCCAGGAGTTCCAGATGATTGTCCAGCACAAAACCGCCGAAGATACGGCCCAGCACTTTACCTGTAGCCGGATGAACAATCGGCATGGCTTTTATGATAAGCGTCAGGGCCTTTTGAGGGGTCTTAGGTCTGAAAACCATACCATGATCCGGAATCGTACCGGATAAGATCAGGGGCAGAGTTGATGCAAAATCGTAAAAAGAGGAACTGGCATCCACCCAGACGGTCTCATCCGGCAGGGCGATGAATCCGATGTCCAGATAAAAACTGGTATTGCTGTCAATGGCAGACAGGAGTATTCGCTTGGTCCGGTTTCTATCCTTTCGGGCCATGGCATCCAGAAGCTCCCGGTTGTCCAGAATTTCTTTTAAGGCCATATCCACCAGGTCCGCCTGGTGTTCCAGAATGATTTCTCCCACGGTTCGGCGCTGTTCAAAGGCGTCTTTCAGTTCATTGTCCAGGGCCTGGATGCCTGAGTGATAGGACCATACCAGAAGCAAAGAGGAAAATCCGATCAATACAATCAACACGTAGATGCTGAGTACAACGGAATGGGGTCTTGGATTGTTCAGTTTAAAGGGTTGCATTTAAGGGTTCATACCGGAATAGCGAAAGGCGGATTGTTTTAATTCAAAAAGCCGTTTGGGCTGGATACCTTTTTCCACCAGGGCAAACTCCCCTGAAAATACCTGGGGCACCTCATGGATCCTGCCTTCAATATCCAGTCGGATGGCCTCGGCCATGGCCACGCCGTTGTCATCATTGATTCGCATCACTGTTACATCCATGTCTCCGGCCATGATGGCAGAAAGCTCGCTGGAACCGCCGCCCCAGCCGTTCACCATGATGTGATCCGTTCCCGGGGTTTGTTTCAGGGCATCAATGGCACCTAAGGCCACATCTGTGGCACAGGCATAGATAAAGTTTATATCCGGGGACGTATTCAGGATATCGAGGGTGGAAAGTCTTGCCCGCTCTCTGTTGCCGTCTGTATAA
>PIVQ01000235.1 GCA_003354055.1 Desulfobacteraceae bacterium
CTGCCGCCCAAACCCCTTGACCTCGGAAATGGTCATTCCGTTGATATTGATTTTGGCCAAGGCATCTTTCACCTCATCCACCTTGAACGGTTTGATTACTGCCAGAATTTTTTTCATCTTGTCTTCCTTGCTTAAGGTTCTGTTAAAAACAACTTGATTTCCTATAGAGCAAGAGGGGTGCCAACTATAAAACTCGAACAATTTTATTGATAACTATCTGGATTAAAAAAGAATACCAAGCGATGCAAAATACTTGAGACAAATCAGTTAATTACATATATGAATTATTACTAAAACAAATATGTAATTAACTGCAAAAAAAATAGAAATTCAACCGCTTTTCCCTACGCTTTTGTGATTAAATAAGGTTGGAACAGAATTAACAATTGAAGAAAACGGACCGACCGCTCAATAAAGAGCTGCTAAAGCAAATTGCCCTGCCGGTGGAAATACCGGCAGGGCAATCTCATTTCTAAATAAAGGACTATTATGACAGATCAGGTAACAACATCCACATCGTTGCCATCCATATTGTCAAGATCATCAACACCGAGCATGATAACCATCGTTTGTAATTCTCCAATTTCAACAGTGTTATTTGATCCGGTGTCCCCTGCCCAGTAATACCCCCTGGCATTCGTTCCGTCACTGACCACAAAATAACTTGATTGACTGTTATTGTAATCTATTCCTGTCAATGCATCATTTATCACAGTGGCCACATCCCCAAAGCCGGATGCAGCATGATCAGTGATACCGATGACTTTATAGTCTTCAGGGTTAACCTCGCCACCGTTGTAAGCCTTTGTAAACTCAGTGGGACCGATAGAAGTCCAACCAAGACTGGTTTCATCAATTTCCACTAAATCGGAGTCCGCATAGTTGAAATCCGCAATTATGTCATAGTAAGATGAATTACCGTCGACCAGCCTGAACACATCACTTCCTGATGATTCACCTGAGTCATAATCCGTTCCGCCGATCAGGGTATCAATACCACCGATACCACCGTCTAAGGTATCGTTTCCGCCGTATCCCTCTATCCAGTTGTCATAGGAATCGCCGGATAAAATATCATTACCGTACCATGTACCGCCGACTTCTTCAAAAGCGGTTATAGTATCCGTAAAAAGGAGGGTCGAACCGTCATAGCCTTTCGCCTCACCGCTCGACAAATCCACATCTACGTATGAGATCTCGTCTTCACCAAGCCAGCCGTAACTGAGCCAGTCCCAACCGCTGTTTCCGTCTATGCCGTCATCGCCAAGGGATCCGAAAACCCCGTTACCGTCAACACTTGTGTCAATATAATCGTCATAATCCGAACCGCCCACGGCATTAATGTAGGTCAATGTATCGGTCTTTCCCCAGCCGTCTGTGGCGGTGTTATTTTCCAGATCAATATCCACTCCGGAAGGATCCTTAAAGTACATTACCCTCACATGCTCGTCAAAGGTACCTGTGATGATGTCGTCTCCATCACCGCCCCAGATATAAAACCGATTGTCGCTGTCACCGTCAACATCATTAATGTTAATGGTTATTGTATCGTCATAAGCTGAACCGTACATCCGGTCAATGTCAATGAGGGTATCAGTATTACCCCAGCCATCGTTTGCAGTCCCGGAATAGCTGCCGGAACCGTTTTCCCAGGTATAATCAATATTGATTTCAACGCTGCCGGAATCATCTTCATAACTGGCATAATTTCTTACATTATGCGTATTATCCCAGTCACCACCGTCCAGCGTATCAGCCCCGTCCCCGCCGATCAGGGAGTCTCTGCCATCCCCACCGTCCAGATAATCATCACCTGTCCCGCCGTCTATGGCATCAGTACCTGCTCCGCCCTCGATAGAATCGTTGCCGGCACCACCATCGATTGAATCATTACCTTCATATCCATAGATGGTATCGTCGCTGTCTGTTCCGCTCAGATTATCAGCCCCTGATGTGCCTTCAATTATATTGGATGAGGGTGACGCAGGTTCAGATGGAGGGATAGGATCCCCCTTAGGAGTATTGTCATCGGGGGGCGAGGGAAGAGGGTCGATTGGAGGAATTAGCGGCCCGTCATCAACCTCAAGCTGAGCTTCCAAAAATTCATCAGGAATCAAGCCCAGCATCACGAACCCATCGACATCGATGTCATCAGCTGTACCATCATCCTCAGAAGCCTCTGCATCCTCTCCGTCCTCGCCGTCCATGGCCGCCTCTTCACCCTCAGGATCCTCTCCAACATCATCATCATCATCCGAAGAAGTAATGGGCGCTGCGGATCGGAAATAATCCAACTCCTGCTGGGTCAAAGGACGGGCCGTCCTGATGGCCTGACCCTGGACAATATCAACGATTAATTTGGGGGCATCAATAAACTGGATATTGCCCATGGCATCGCTGATAACAAGAACTTTTCCCGGGCCGATTTCCTCCACACCATGTTTTTCCGTCTGACCGCCGATTTCGCTTAAAACCGTGGTGCCGCGGATACCAATGGTGGCCAAAGGAGATTTAAGCAGGAAATGGTCCGGATTCTGCTCTGCGATTTCGCCGGTAACCGTCCTGAAAACACCTTTAGTCATCTGCAAAAGCAAATCAGACTGGGATGGATCAGAGGCATTGTACACATAGGAATCCACCCGAATTTCGCTGTTTTCACCCTGCGACAGGGCGGTACTGTCATTAAAAAGGACCTCAAGTCCGCTTCCGTTAGCAGTGACCAGGACATCTCCCTGGAAGATATCGCTTCCGGCTTCAAGGGTTCTGACATCAGCACCGGATTCGGCGCGAACCATACCATGGGCCTGTACTACTTTTCCTACGGCATCAGATAACGCTGTGTTTTCAGGCATATTACAACCTTTTCCCCTTTCAGGGCATTTATAAACAGATTTTTATACGAATTGTCTTAATTGCTTACCAGAATTTTTTAAGAGATACAATTCAAAAACGGATTAAAATGGAAAAAAAATCTCTGAAAGGGAACGACCGGTGGCATATCCCCTGGAAAAATGCCCGTGGATCCCTTTAAACCTTGCCAGTCCCAGACAGATTCCGGGCAGGCGATATAAAAGCCCGGCCCCAACCCCATACAACCGCAGATCCAGATTAACCCTGGCCAGAGAATGATGATAAGCGGTTAAAGCAGATGCACCACTCCTGATTTCCCGTATAATGGATGCAGCAGCCAGCCGGCCTGATTTAAGGGCAAAGTAAATTCCCTCTCCCAGCAGGGGTTCTGCAAGTCCTGCCGCATCCCCTGCAAGCAGCACCCCGGGCTCCCGACCCAAGACAGTTCCCCTTCCGCCAACCCCGATGGGATAGCCTTTAACCTCCCGGAGCCGGTTGGTGCCCAGACGTTTTCCGGCATAGTCAACCAGGTGCCGGGCAGTCATGGGGACGCTTTTATTGGCTCCAAAGATGCCGATATTCACATGGTCTTTTTTGGGAAATATCCAATAATAACCGGAAATTTCTTTCGAAAAATCAAACTCCATGGCAAAGTCATCTGGCCTGTCCACGTAGACATCCGCCTCCAGAGCCGGGCATTTTTTAATGTGATACCGGGTCCGGGGCCGGACCGCCAACTGCCTGACCCTGGAATTGGCCCCGTCTGCCCCGATAAGATACCGGGCAGTTAACCTGCCTTCGGACGTATGGATCGTTACGAAATCCTGTTCCTGGTTAATGGCCTGAATATGTTCTGTTTTCCGGAATGTCCCACCTGCGGCAATCACCTTGTTCAAAGAGAATAGATCCAAATCCTGACGCCGGGTCATATAACATAGGGGGCGCTTGTCCTTCACTGTAAAGCAACGCCCTCCCGGCCGTCGCACCTTGACCTCATGACAAGCTTTTTCAATCAGGTGGGAGACATCAAAAGCAAATAAACCCATAGCCTTGGGGGTAATACCGCCGGCACAGGCCTTTTTCCTGGGAAATGTCCGCCGGTCCAGCATCAGCACCGAATATCCGGCTGATACCAGATCAAAACCTGCTGCGGTTCCGGCAGGTCCCGCCCCTATAATGATCACATCATACATGCCAAAGTTTCTATCAGATTCAAAGGGCTGTGCAAACTTTTTTTTCAGACACCCCGCAACCGGCCAGGTCTATTATAGAAAAAAATCAAGATCTAATTTTTCATTGACAAAAAACAGGGGACTGGCTTAGACTTCCTCAACCTGAAATTTTCGAAACAAACATATCCTGGTCATGGGCAGAAAGAAAAAGACGAAATACAATAAAAAAAAGGGGGTGAACCCCCAGGCAGCCAGATATTGCAAGCTGGCCCGGTCCCTGATCCAAAGCCACAGGCCTGACCAGGCAGAACCTCTGCTGATGTCCGCCCTGGCCCTTTCCCCCAAAGACCCCTTTGTTCTGGTGGGGCTTGGCGATGTAAAACGGCTGAAAAAAGATTTCCCCGCAGCCATTTCCTATTATGAACGCTGCCTGACCTACGACCCTGAAAACCGATTTGCCCTGTCAGGCCTCGGAGATGCCCACCGGGGAAACAAAGATCTGGAATCAGCCATTGCAGTCTGGTCGGAGGCAGTTAAAATTCACCCGAATAATTTTCAGGTGATCACCCGCCTGGCCGATGCTCTGGTCAAGACCAACCGTTTTGAAATCGCCCGGGATCTTTATCAGCGTGCCCTCCGGATCAATCCCAACGATTGCTTTGCCCTGTCCGGCCTTGGCAATCTTTATGTGCGCCAGCGAAAATTTGACAAGGCTTGCCCCCTCTTAGAGAGACTGGTGGAAACCCAGAGGAATAACCCGAGGGCTCTGGGTGCCCTGGCCAATTTTTATCGTAAACAGGAGCGCTACACCAAGGCCATAAGATTGTTTGAAATTATCCTGAAAGCAGATCCGTTCAATGTCTATGCCCTTGACGGAGCAGCAGACTGCGCAAGGGGTAAAAAAGAATACGGTCAGGCCACGGCTATGTGGAAAAGGGCGTTGAACGCCGGCATGAACCCCGTTGTGGCCAAAACCCGGATAGCAGACGGCTATGTTAAACTGGGCCGGCTCAACCGAGCCAGAACTTACTATAAAGATGTCCTGTCCAAAGAAGAAAACAAGTTTGCATTATTCGGCCAGATAAGGATCATTGAATCCGAACCTGCCACAGAAGAAAAAAAGCTGAAAAACGCTGCTAAAATTTTCAACCGCCTCTTTGCCCTGTCATCAGGCGATACCCGTATCCGGTACGAATATGACACCTTTAAAACCCGTCATCCCGAAATCGCCTCCTTTATTCAACCATAAACCTACTGCGCCCCCATGGTCTGATAAATTTTCAACACCAGGGTATTCTGACCGACCGCTTTCACCGTATATGCCACATCCCCGAACCGGATCACCTTCTCCTTTGGAATATCCTTTGAAAATTTCTGGGGATAGGCATGGTCATGATCCAGTTCTTCCAGAAACAGAT
Source organism: Desulfobacteraceae bacterium (assembly GCA_003354055.1). Next base: position 5,441 of record PIVQ01000235.1, read on the forward strand.
CCAGAACCACCTCATCTTTATTAATGCCCTGATAGACAAGGCTGGTATTGTGGACCCGGATCCGTTCCCCTTTAACCAGTACCACCTGACCGTCAATGGTTCTAAATTTTTCTATAGTGGCATCGTCAGGTGGCGTGGGCAATGGCCCGCGCCAATTGGCATATCGGGCCTTAAAGGTTTCTGTGGATACGTAGTAAGTGATACAAAAGGGTATGGCCAGGCAGACCAGGATAAAAACAATGGCCAGCCATCCTTTTTTATTGGGCAGTGCCATGTGCATCTCCCCCTTAATTTTATATGAAAGAACTATTCAACCTCTTATAGTCTTTCATCTTTCGTTGTACGCAGCCTGCCGGGTAAAAGGCCAAGCTGCGCATGGCTGTTATTGGATAACTTGGGCAAATATTTCCCGATCATATGCTTTGGTCAATCCCTTGTCAAATTCTAATCCATGTCTGCCTGGCCATCAACTAAGAGCGTAAGGTCTTTGGCCACGCCCCTTACAATCTCCCTGCAGCGATCCATCTGATGCTCCTCTCCGAACCGATCGCACAGGGTCCGGCAATGGGTGGTGCCCCATTGCTCCAGAAACCGGTCCCTGACGCCTGTAGCAAAGTCGGCAGGTCTGTCCCAGTCCTCGTGCGGCAGGCTACGGCCGAAAAAATGGCCGATAACGATTAAGGCGCCGGACAGGGCGCCGCAGGCCTCTTCATGGCTTTTGCCGAAACCGCCGCCAAAGGCAGTGGCATAGGCAGCGGCCAGGGAACCGTCCTCGCCCATGCCGTCGATCACAGATTTGGCAACCGCCTCAGCACAGTGGAATCCGTTTCCAAAATACTCCCCCGCCTGGTTACCCACCTGGCTTCCTGCCTGAAGACTGATCCGGCCTGAGTCTATTTTTAATTTTTCCATTTTTCCCTCCTTATATAAGTTGTTATTATCTGATTTAACGATTAAACTTGTTTTTCCATCACGTCCAACGATTTATTCCGATGGGGGGTATCGTCAGGACCGATAAAAGGCAACGTTAAAAAGGGATGAAACCATGGAACTGCGCCAGCTTAAGACATTTAAGACCGTGGCGGATCAGGAGAGTTTTACAAAGGCAGCCGAAGCGCTGCATATGGCACAATCTTCTGTCTCCGCCCAGGTCAAGACCCTGGAGGAAGAATTGTCGGTGAGGTTATTTGACCGGATCGGCCGGCAGATCACCATTACAGAGGCGGGAAAAAGCCTGTACGATTATGCCAGACGTATGGCCGAAATGACCAAGGAGATCCGCTCAGAGGTGTCGGGCAAGGATAATGCCGAAGCCTGCGGCAGCCTCGTGGTCCGGGTGCCGGAGACGCTGGCATCGGTGTATATGCCCCATATCATACAAGAGTACCATCATATGCATCCCTGGATCCGCCTTGTATTTATGAATTGTTCCGATACCCGTCTCAAAGAAGAGCTCAATGCCGGCAAAATAGATATGGCCTTTCTCCTGTTCGAGGCAGTCACCTTTAAGGATATGAACGTTAACATGCTGGGCACAGAGCAACTCATCATGACGGCCGACCCGGGCCACCATTTGGCTGATAAGAAAATGATCGCCTATGAAGACCTTGCAGGACAGACCCTGCTCCTGCCAAAAACCGACTGAAGTTATAGACGAACCATCGAGCGGTCGCTCGAGAAACGAAATGTACAGCCGAAGATCATTGAATTTTCAAGCATTGCCAGCCTGAAAACCTGTTTAAAAAACGGGGTCGGGGTGACGATCTGCCCGGAAAGGGCTGTGGTTAAAGAGTTGAGCCGGGATGAACTGATCGTATTGAACTGGGACCGGCATGGCATGGAGGTACCGATCCTCATGATCTGGCACAGGGAAAAATGGTGTTCTTTCATGGTTAAGGATTTCATGGCCGTTGCAGAACAGGAAATAACCGGTAAGACCAATCAGATCTTTTAATCGTTGATATAAATCCAGCCGTCCATATACTTGACCGCCCTGCCCCGGATGAACACCCGGTCCCTTTGTTCACCCCGGCCAAGCTCACAGGTAAGATCTCCGGACCGTGCCGAGACCTGCCGAGCAGAAAGCCGTTTTTTTCCAAGTCGGTCTGCCCAATAGGGAGTCAGGGTGGTATGGGCAGACCCGGTCACCGGATCTTCATCCACATCAATGCCGCAGCCAAACCACCTGGAGACAAAATCCACATCTGTTCCGGGAGCTGTGACGATCACCCCCCGAAGATCAAGCAATGCAAACTTTGACCAGTCCGGGTTAAGCTTTCTGACCTGAGCCTCAGTTTCCATCACCACCAGATAATCTTCGGCAGCGTAAATTTCCCTAATTTCCCCAGTGTCGTCCAGACACAGACCTTCAACCAAGAGATCCGGACATTTGCATGGTTTGGGAGGTTGAAGCGGAAAATCCAGGCAAAATGCCTCCCCTTCCCTTATAACGGTCAGGGGGCCGGACCGACTGTTGAAATGAATGGGTCCGTCCACATTGAATTCCGTGGCCAGGACAAAAGCTGTCGCCAAAGTGGCATGGCCGCAGAGATCCACTTCCACCCCGGGCGTAAACCATCGAAGGTCATAGGTGTTGGGGCCGGTTTTCACATAAAAGGCCGTTTCGGATAAATTATTTTCCTGGGCTATGGACTGGAGGGTGCTGTCCTTCAGCCAGTCAACCAGAGGGCAGACAGCCGCAGGATTCCCCTTGAATTGCTCCCGGGTGAAGGCATCAATCTGAAAAAGCTGCAGCTTCATTTTTTTTCAATCAGGGCCAGAATCATGGATTCCACAATACTGCCGATCCGTTTCATATGGGTGATCCGCTCCTGCTCACTGCGGCCCGGATAATTTCTGAACGCGATGAGAATACCGGAAAGACAGGAAAACAGTGTATGGGCGAAAATCCGTGCATTGTCTGCCACACCCAGTGTCTTGAATACGGTTTCAAAAAGATCCATGAGCCGTCTGCCAATCTCATTGAGCTGCTCCACCGCCCCCATTTCCTTGTTGCCGTGCAGGGCAAAATGGGTAATCATCCGCCATTCTGCGCTATGGGCAGTATAATAATCCAGAAAATAAGAGATACTTGTATCCAGAGCGGCATCCGGCTTCTGGTCAATCCGACTCTGGAGATCTTCAATGAACTCGCAGGCATCCAGATAGGCAATCCTTGCGTAGAGTTCTTCCTGGGAGTTGAAATAGGTGTAGATAGAGGATTTCGCAATACCTGCGGTTTTGGCAATCTCCGACATACTGGCCCTGTCATAGGTTTTCTGGCCAAATACCTCCCGGGCCGCATCAATGATGATCAGCTGCCTCATTTTCCGCTCTTCTGCCTTAAGCCGGCTTAATGTATCTTTTTTCTGCATGATTTCCTGTCAGATATTTTATTATTGATGAACTTTCTTAACATAAATTGCGATGATCGACAAGCAATGGTTGACACGCCGACCACCGTTCGATATAGAAACCACCAGACACACAATCATTTATGGTTTGATATTCTGTTGATAAAAAGGAGGTAAAATGCCGAACAACCGCCCCTGGCTGGACTATTACGCCAAAGTTCCCCATTCCGTTGACTACCCCAGGGCCACCATGTACGAATCGGTGATGCAGTCGGTGAACCGTGTGCCGGATAAAATTGCCTGGGACTTCATGGGCACCCAGTGCAGCTACAGACAATTTTCCAGCCTCATTGACAAATGTGCCGATGCCCTGGCCGGTCTGGGTCTTAAAAGAGGAGATGCCATTACCATTTCCATGCCCACCTCTCCCCAGGGTATTATCTGTTTTTATGCAGCCAACAAGCTCGGAGCTATTGCCTCCATGATCCACCCCCTCTCCACAGAGGCGGAAATTCAGTTTTATTTAACCCTGTCCAATTCAACCATGGCCCTGACCCTGGATGCCTTTTACGGGAAGTTTAAGGCCGTCATGGACAAAACCCCGTGCAAACGGCTGATTCTGACAAAAATCGGGGATTTTCTCTCCCCTGTTAAACGCTTTGGATTCTGGCTGACCAAAGGCCGGAAAATCCCCCCCGTGCCTGAAGATGCCAGTGTATCCTTCTGGCAGGAGACCATGGCTCGCACCTGGCCCAAACAGCCCAAGGTAAAAACAGATCCGGATGATACGGCCGTCATCCTTTATTCCGGCGGAACCACAGGTAAACCCAAGGGCATCATGCTTTCCAATATGAATTTTATATCACAAGGCAAGATGGTGGCCACCTGGGGCAACCTGGA
>PIVQ01001849.1 GCA_003354055.1 Desulfobacteraceae bacterium
AGTTCAATTTAATGGTTTTAGCCGGACATTCAGATGCGCAGACACCGCAGCCCTGGCACAGAGCCGGATCAATATAGGAAACACCCATTTCATTGATCACCGGTACATTGTAAGGACAGGACCTTACGCAGACCAGACAGGATGCACAGTTAACCTGGTTGACTTCCGCAACCACCGCCGACAGGGTCAAAAATTCCTGGGACAGGAAGGTAGTTGCCCGTGAGGCAGCTGCCATGGCCTGGGAAATGGTTTCGGTAATCAGCTTGGGACCGTGGGCCGTACCGCAGATGAATACACCTTCTGTGGCCGCGTCAACCGGTCTCAGTTTAACATGGGCTTCCATGAAGAATCCTTCGGGATTCCGCTGGGTTTTAATAATGGTTGAAAGCTCTTCAGTATCAGCCGCGGCAACACCGGCACTCAGGGCCACAAGATCGCAGGAAGCTTCCACGATCTGTCCTAAGACATGATCCCTGAAAGTCACGCTTAAGCCCTCATCGGTCTTACTGACCTGGGGCGGATTCGCCTTGTCAAATCTGGAGAAGATCACGCCCAGATTCCTGGCCTTGGTA
>PIVQ01001850.1 GCA_003354055.1 Desulfobacteraceae bacterium
ACAGCTAGCGCTATTTCGGCTGCATATGCTGAGTTAGGATATATTGGTGGTACAGTAGTAGGTATTATACTAACAGCCCTTGGTGTAACTAATGCGGCGTTAATAGGAGCAGAAGAACCACCACCTAAACCAGCTTTTGCACAAGGTGGGATAGTAGCCGGATCAAGTTTTGTTGGTGATAATGTACCTATTGCAGTAAACTCAGGGGAGTTAGTAGCAAACCAAGGGCAAAAAGACCGAGCTTTAATGGCATTTCTAAATGGGGAACGAGGCAATAATAATGCTAGGAATAATCAATTACCACCGCAAACCATTATCATACCTGTTCAGCTAGACAAAAAAGTGTTAGCTAAAGTAATATATGATGGTAGCAAGCAAGGAAAATTCCAATTTGCTTCAAGGAGTGTGGTTTGAAAATATTAGGCGATTCAAATATTACATTAGCAACTATAACAGCAACTAATATTGTAAGTGCTTCATTTGCAGATAATCTTAAAACGTTTCAGCTCGTTGATAGGATGACAACTATTGCAAATAGCACCGTAATTGATTTAACATTTAGCACAACAGA
>PIVQ01001851.1 GCA_003354055.1 Desulfobacteraceae bacterium
TCTTTGCTAATGTGCTTTCAATTTTAGAGTGAGCAAGTGTTATCTGCGGCAGAGCCAGAGTTATTAAAGTGGCAAAAGCGCCTAAGCGGAGCAATGTTAAAAAAAGGCGTGATTTTAAAAGACATGCGCAAACATTTAGTTTTTACGCTCAAAGGGCCTGATGAATAAATCAGGCATTAACGATAGCATCGTGTTCTTTTAACTAAAATTCATTATTGTGCTGCGGGAGTTTGCCTCAATTGTTGATAAATCAGTATTTGGATCAGTAATACGAGTAAAAATAAGTTCGAGCTTATCTAACGGCAATCGGTTACTGAGCTTTTGATACTCTCCTTGGAGCAGCTGCTTATTTTTTTGCTCAGCAATCATCAATAAAATACGGAGTAGCCTTCCAACTCCATCCCTAAATCACTAATAATAACCTGTTCATCTTTTTGATAAATAACGTAAAACCCTTTGGTAAATATTTGCAGTAATGTGATCAAATTCAGAGTGCAAATCTTATTTTTTGCCAATTACCAATCCCACGTTTAACTCCCTTCCACCATCACGCCCTAATCACTCTGTAATA
>PIVQ01001852.1 GCA_003354055.1 Desulfobacteraceae bacterium
CACAAAGATGATCTGTTCAATACCTGCGGCAAAGGCTTCTTCAACGGCATATTGGATAATGGGCTTGTCCACCACGGGCAACATCTCTTTGGCCATGGCCTTTGTGGCAGGGATGAATCGGGTGCCTAAGCCCGCCACCGGGAAAACCGCTTTTTTTACCTTCATAATTGCTCCTGTAGCTGTTGATCTTGAGACTGAATTGGAATTATCTTAATTTATTTATGGGGGAACGCTCCGGAAGTCAAATTAAATTTTCAATGTCTGGATTCCCTGTAATGGCTATCAATCGCGGTTATCATCCTATCCGGTTGACATTATTGTCTTTTTTATGTATAGTCCTCTCCTTTAAATGACCTGTTATAAAATGATGAGGATTATCCATGACTGACGATATAAAGACCGATGATACAATGGGAGCATCTGAGATTCCCCCCGAGCAGATGAGCCTGAATAGTAAATTCAAGTTCAAATGCCACAAAGGGGTGAAGTGCTTTACCAAATGCTGCCGTGGCATTGATATCATGCTTACCCCCTATGATGTCCTGACCATGCGTAAAAAACTGGACATGAG
>PIVQ01000236.1 GCA_003354055.1 Desulfobacteraceae bacterium
AGCCTCTGATCCTGAATTGGTTTAAGGCGAAAAAACAGTTTTCCTCGGGCATCGTTGAGGGAATGAACCGCAAAGTGAATCTCGTAACGAGAAAAAGCTTTGGATTTCGAAGCTATGATATTCTGAAAATCGCCTTATTTCACACGATGGGCGATCTGCCGGAGCCGGAATTCACCCACAGATTCTGCTGAAGAGGCAAAACTATCTGATCCCGATTCCCTCGGCACATCACATGATAGCGCGCACCTTCGTATTCAACTCTCAACGGCCTTGGCACAAACGTACCGTCTCAGACAAAAGGGCAGCCTTCAAATTAAAACAGAAAGATTCTTTGCCTGACCCCTTTTTCAAAAAACAATCCTTATCTTTTGCATCCTTAAAAACTGCTTCCTGATGACTCCCCCACCACATCACGTGATAGGTCACATCCACAAATTCAGCTCGTGGTTTTCTTGCCATGGGATGTACTCAAACAGAAAAATGAAGGCTCGTCAATCAAAATGACGATTGGGGCGGCCTGACCCCTTTTTCCAAGCACCCGTTGCCGCATCTTGAGGTGCCCGTCGCTCCCGCCGGTGCCGAAGTCATAAACGATGGCATAGGTTCCGCCGCGTGTGTAGGTTTTGGTTTCAGTCTGGTCAGCATGTGTACCACTCAAGGCCCTATAGGGATGATCGATCGTCAAAGTCAAACTGGCCGTCGCCCCCACGGCGGAGAATTCTGTGGACAGCAGAGCACCTTCAAACTCAATCCGTGGACTTCTTCCCATAGCCCGTTTCTACACACTACAAATCTGCTGATCAACAAAAAGGTTAAAAGATAGGACTGACACCTTCCTTGACACCTTCCTCCCTGCTTGGCGACTACGTCGGGCTGTCTCCAAAGGTTGGAAGATCAAAAGCCGTCTCCGCCCTCTGCGCCCCGGGGAGGAGTAGGACTACCCTCTAACCATACATATCGAGACGAAAAAGAAATAAGTATGCACCTATCAAAAAGGCTTGTACCGGCAGACTCACCAGCACCAAAAAGATGCAAATCACAACGGACTTTCTTGTTAATTTTCTCTTTCGATTGGTCGACATTAATATCCAATATGCCATCCAAATTGCAAAATACAACAGGTAGATATATATGACCCAGGTTGCTATATCTGACAAAAGAACTACCGCGCCAGAAACGAAGAACGGAATGCTAGATAGATAAAGGATTTTTTTCATAGAGATTCTCCTTAAAACCCAAATCCGAATTCATCCAAAAGAAAATCTCCATTGTCTGAATTTATATATGGATTTGGAGCTCCTTCCGGGGTGTTCTTATACGGCTCAGCCCATTCAAGCGGAGTAACATTATCTGGGATCTCCCTCCCTATTGAATTCATTTCCCAATCAATCTCCTGAAAGGCACTTAATCTTCCATTCTTAAGTTTATCCCCCAATTCTTCACCAAAGGAATCACCAATGAAATTGTCAGCAACACCAAGCCCTAAATCTAGGAACTCCTTACCTAAACTCATCGTCTTTGCGAACTCTGGGCTTTTGTTCTGTGTGTATATTGCATTCATTAAAACATGAGCATATGGCCACCCATATTTTGTGCCTTCTTGGGTTACAAAGTTCAGTGATTCAAAAACTCCCATTTCGCTAGTATCGACCCCGCACAGCCCATATGGATCGACGAATGCGAGCGGGTTCATATTTGCCCACATGTAGACATTCACGCCGCCGTCGATGCCAAGTGGGTCAGCGGAGATGAACCGCTTCATTGAAGAGCTGTAAGCCCGGTGCAGGGTTAGATGAAGATCGGTGTCAGCATCGTAATAAACGCCGTAACCACCGAGCCATTGGAACGGAGTGTCCGCACTTCCAGCATGAGCCGTATGCGTGGCGTAACCATAAGGCATGTAGGCGAATTCATCCGTTACCGCGCCGGTTTCGTCGGTGAGTGCGAGGGTGGAACCGAGTTCGTCAGCGTGGTAATAACGTGTGGTTCCGTCGGCTTCGATATGGCAGAGCAACTGAGAACCGCTCCAGACGTAGTAGCGGATGATGTTGCCGGAATCATCCGTTTCGGCGAGCGGGCGGTTGAGACCATCGGCGTAGTCGATGACGAAGTAATTGGTGAGTGCTCCGTCAATGCGGCCCACTCGTGCGCCAGATGCATCGTAGAGATATTCAACGAAGCTGGAAGCATCGTCTACACTCGTTAGACGGTTGTCATAGTCGTAGGTGTAGGAGACTGAACCGGAATCCGGCGCGACGATGTCCTCCAATCCTCCGTTGTCGTTGTAGTAATAAACAATGTCAGTCCAGTTTGTGCCATCTGTTTGAACGCGCTCGGAGGTCAGCTGATCAGCAATATTGTGGGTTTTGATACTTCTTCGTGTTTTTTGTGGCGATGGCTGGATTCCAGCATCAATCAACTCGGTCTCTTTGAAGCCGAGGGCGTTGCGCTGGATGGTGCGGTTAACGAACGTACCGTGCACAATGTTGGTGATGCGCCCGGCGGCATCGTGACCGAACGTGGAGTTGATTCCGTTGGGGTACGAGATGCCGTTCAATCGGGTGGCGGTGTCATACCCGAAGCTGATTGTTTCCGTGTCATTCGTGTATTTCGTGGTGACGCTCTCCAAGCGGTTGTCGGCTCCGAACTCGTAGCCCACCGTCAGCCCGCCGGGGTAGACGATGTTGGTGCGGTTGCCGTTCAGATCGTACTGGTTTTGAACCACGGAAGACACCGAATACACGGATTGAGTGCTTGCTGTTAGGCGGTTCATTTCGTCGTAGCCGAGCTGGGTCTGAGCAGACAGGAGTGTCTGCTCCACAAGGTTGCCGTTTGGATCATGTTTGAATGCGGCTTTCTGCACACCCTCGTGGACGACGTTGGTCAGGCGATTGAGATTGTCATAATCATAATCGGTTTGCTCCAGTTCTCCATTGATTCGCCAGTCGAGTGTGCCGTCGGGGTTGTAACCGAAGCTTGTCACATCATTGATGGCATTGGTGATTGAGGTGACGCGTTCCTGAGCATCAACCCCGAAGGTGATGGGGTTTCCTTCGGCGTTCCAGAAAACGGTGCGGTTGCCTAACCAGTCGTATCCGGTTTCCTCGAAGCTGCCGGAGGGTCGGAAGGTTTTCTTTACCCGGCCGAGGTCGTCGTACTCGGTTTTCCAGTCCTTAGACGCTGTATTGATGCTGTTTGTTATTCGGCTCAGGGCATCGTACTGGAATGTGTCCGCAGATAACGCAGATGTCGCAGATGTGGGACGGTTTAATGAGTCATATTTAGTGGTCTTCCAAAGGCTGAGGCCGGATGGATCGACGACAGAATTGGTGAGGTTGCCAACAACGTCAAACTGATTGGTTACCGAGGAATGAGCCGAGGCAACAAAAACGGGACGGCCAACGGCATCGAAGGTGTTGGTGGCCCAGTTGCCTTCGGCATCACGGCTCATGACTAGACGGTCGGCATCATCGTAGAGGTTGGTGGTGCTTCCTGTGTTGGGGAAAACTACGCCAGCCTGTTTGTAGGCCGGGATCCAATAGAATCGTGCTGTTTCATCACGGGCATCCGTGGCCGTTTTCAGAAGGCCGTTATCGTAATAGGTTTTCGATGTTACGATCTGGGAGGCAGAGCCAAGACCGTTGGTGGTGGCAACCAGCAACCTTCTGGCATCATATCCAAATGTCGCAGTTTTTCCATCAACCGTAGTTGATTTTAGGTTGCCTTGAATATCGAAGGCTAAATTCACGGTTCCTGCATGAGTGGAATTCACAGTCCGGGCATTCCCATAGCTGTCGAAGTTTGAATATACGCTGATACGCTTCCCATTACCTTCAGACAACTGCTGAAGCAATCCTTCCGAATTATAGGTATAATCGGTGGTTACCTCATCTGCCGTTTCTTTGGCTACTTTCATATAGTCCACTGCATGCTCATCGTAATACTCGAATTCGGTGACAGTCTGCTCGGTTGTGCTCACAGCATTGGTGACAAACCGCAGGTGATATTGCGCATCATACCCGTAATGTGTGGAAACCTGTTCGGCAGTTCCAAGGGCATTGGTTTGAGCCAGCAGGTTGTGGTCTACGTCGTAAACGAAGATATTGGTAACGCCTGCTGCATTCACGCTGTTGGTTACGTGGTTCTGCCCATCAAAGAAGGTATACGTTCTGGTTCCATCAGCTTTTTGGGTGCTCCATGTCCGGCCCTTTCCATCAAAATAATATTTTGTCTGATACCCGAAAGGATTCTCTTCAATACTGTAACTTCCCGCAAAATACGTTTTGTATGCATGTTGGGTTGCCGAAATCTGGTTTGTGACCTGTCCGGCAGAGTTGTAGCTGTTCTGCACAATCGTTATGTCTTCCGGATCTTTCACCCATGTGATCTGGTGACTTTCATCATATCCAAGGCTCCAGTCATGACCAGCGACGTCAATGACATTGGTCAGATTTGAATTAGTGTCATACTGATATTCAACGGTTCGAGGCGATGCCGAGTTGTCAGTAACCGTTTCCAAAAGGTTGCTCGCATTATAGCCAAATGTAAACTTCGGCCCGAAATTGCTCTGCACCCAGTTCAGGTTGGTGCCACCCGTATAATCAAAGGTCAGTGTGTTGTTATACGGATCGGAAATGGTTTCGACCAACCCATTGGTACCGAAAGCGTATGTGCTTCCATGCCGTTGTTGCATAACATAGGCTTCGTTGGTCTCGATCAAGGAAACCGTCATACCCTCGGGAGGTGTATAGGAACCATCTGGTTGCTGAATAAATGTTGTAGCTTTCTGGCCTGTATATACGGTCACGGCCGTTCCGGCTATCCGATCTACCATCCATTCCGCTACCAAGTTGGCGACAGCCCACGAATGAGCTGTGTCTTCGGACTCAAGAATATCCAGCATTGCATGATAGGCCACAACAGCTCCGGCCATATCTTCAAGGGAACGGCCCAATAGATCAGCAGGAGCAGAATGCTTCTGGGCATACATATTGAAGGAATGGTTCCAACCATAGCCCATCATGGTTTTTGATGATGCCGAGCCGGACGTGTAACTCCGCTTCATCACAAGCGGCATAGGCCCGTCCATGGTCAGATCAACTTTATCCAGCAAATAACTACCGGTGGCCATATCAACAGGATCAGCACCCTTTGGGGTTGTAATATTCGACGGTTGCTTGGAATCGGCAAGATTCTGAGCGTTGACAATAGTCGGGCCGATTTGAGTCGGCTGGTCGGATGTACCCCCATTTGCCTTATTGATAATAGAGATGACATTGCCATCGGTATCCACCTCCAGATAAGCCATTCCATTCCAGTTGCCGACGTCCACTGGCGAGTCCGGCAAAATCAAAAAGGTATTGGTATCGGAAAGAATATTTTGGAACTCGGTCAACTGATCCTGAGTATACCCGCTTAACTGGGGTTCAATCACCGAATAGTTATCACCTGTTACCCTGAAAACGCTTCCGGCCCCCCGACTATGCTCCGCGATGCTCCTTACACTGGACACACCCAACCAGCCGGGCTGATTTTGTTCCCACACGCCATGTTCCAGAGCGCTGTCAGTCAACCCTTCGCTCCACCCCCGCTCTCTGGATTCATCAACGAAGGAGAGATCGGAATAGCCGACATTGCCGCCATGTGCAATATCGCAGAGCGTCTGTGAACTTGCAGTTTGAATAAACGCTCCAATTTCGTAAAGCTGATGGGCAACCTTTCCATAACGGCCATCCGCCAACCTGCGAAACATCCCTCTCTGGTGAAAATATCCGGCTCCAACATCATGGAGGCTAAGAAGAGTTTCATCCCCTGTAGATATTCCTGCCAGATTCTCAGAAAGGCGTTCTGCCGTCCGTTTAACCGCATTGTGGCTTCCATGATGGTTCATATTTATAGGGAATGCATACTTTGAACTGAAAGCTCCGGCATAGTTTTCGGTATGAGGAACGTAATCCCAATCGTAACGAGAACCATTAAAGCTGAAAGTGATCGTATCAATATATACGGGAATCACATAACTTCCACTGAGATAGCCTCCTATGCTGCCCTGAAGCCAAACATCGTTATCCAGCAAGACCTGCCCGTATCCAAAAGAATCAATCTCAACAGAAACTGTGCGGGTTCCAATCTCCACCATGGATTTATAGTTCCACCCTCCATTGACATAGATTCCAAAATCGCTGCCCCAGCTATAGTCAGAGGCATTGCCATAATCACCATCAACCCAATGAACAGAAAAACCCAAACTGCCAAACCCGGACTGCGGAATAATCGCTTCTGTCTTCAGTATATCCTCAACGGATCCGTTAGGTATTTGCTCCCTGAATTCAGCACAAAGATTGGCTGTCAATTCAGTTAGATAATCAGCTACTTCATCTGAATCAAGGTTGGAAACCTGATTGCTGCCAATAGTCCCACCGGCTGCGGCGTACAGGTTGCTTCGGGCATAGGAGCTCCACGTACCGACATCAATTCCATCGAAAAAAGATGATGGTTTAAAAAACGGATCAAGTTCCACAATGTCGGTACCATTTGTCATAACGACCCAGGTATAAAGCTGATTGTCGATTGAGTCTCCACTACCGGAATAGATGGGAAGGTTGTTTCCCGCCATTAACACAATGGCATCTTGCTGGTTATCAACACCCAGCATGGAGCTCAGGTTCAATCCATTATTCCCAAACACAGGAAAATTCACTGCACCTACCCGGTAAGCAGCGTCAAACCCAGAGGCCCGTAGTAGAGCGATCAATAAACCCGCCTGGTCACAGTCGTTTCCTGCACCATCCTGTATAACCCGATCTGCAGAACGCTTGTGCCCGGCATATAGTTCGGAACGGATATTGTTTCGCACAAACTCATAAATGTTGGTTGGATTATATTCGAGCGCATAGGCCAGTTCATCAATTACTGTCGAGGCATTGAAAAAGGAACCGGGGGCCATCGCTGACATGGCCTGAGACACTTCCATGGTCTGCGGAGCAGGAATCGCGACCAATAAACCAGAGGATTGGGTGCTCAGCGACTTCGCTGAAGGAGTGACCGAAATTCGTTCTGTACTAATTGAAAGGTTGCCCGACGTGAGGGGATTTTCAGGACTTAGAGATAACTCTTCTGCAATAATTTCAATAACTGGAAAAACCAATGCTGAGACTAAAAGGTGCAACGCGTATTTTTTGAAATTCATTTATGGTGCCTCAAATCGTTTACTTGGCTGAAACTTCTTCGGAAATATTGTGCGATGCGGTAAGTGTGGTCTTTTGCGCCACCTCGGTTCCGCAATAGAAATCGGTCATGCGATCATCCTCATCATAATAGTAACGGATGGTCGCCACCGTGCCGGTATCGCCTGTAGTATTTGGTAGCGTTGGATCGGTCGCATTTTGTTGCTCTTCCAGATTGCTGAAGCCGTCGTTGTCGGGGTCACCCAGCGACTCGGAAGAGGAAAGGATCAGCGGGTTGAATCCGTAGGCCAGCTCAAATCCATCGCCGAGTCCGTCACCGTCGGTATCAAAGAGGTCGGCCAACGTTTTATAGATATATTTTTCCCGAGCGGAGGCCAGGCCATCGCCGTCCTCATCAAAATCGGCGTTTCCGGCCACGTAGAAGCGGGTTGCGCTATTGGTTCGAGGATCATTCCAGAAATGCTCTGAAAACCCGGATGTCGAAATATTAGTATGAGCAAATTCCCAGTTTGCGGCGACAAGATCCGTTGCGGAATAAATCTCGAGGGCGTTAGAGAAACCAGAGGGCCATAAAACCTGAATTTCGACCGTGCCATTCGTTTGGCTCTCGATTCCAAGCTGAACCTCTGTGATCACTTCCGGCGCAGACATCGCCATCATCATTGGTGCGACTGAGAAAGAGACAGCTTCCTCAGCCTTAACCATATCCGCCCACGCATCTGCTTCGGGTTTCAGGGTAGCCGTCCAAATCATTCGGCGCGGCCAAAGCTCGTGCATCAGATAGCTTTCAATAGAGGACTTTTCATCGTCTCGAGAGAATTTTGGAGCACTGGTCTTTAAGAGTATTTGCAGATTCTTTGACCCCTCTGAAGTTCCTGCAAGCACTACCGTTCCGCTCAATAGGTCTTCGTACGCAATCAATCGCATCGGAAGCACCAACTCCTGAGCCAGCTTTGATTCCTCCAACAGGTAATAGGTTCCCGCATCGTGAGGATAAGCCCATGTTGTATGGGCGACAAAATCCATCCGGCCATCCGCCAACAGATTCATCACCTCTTCATAACTGACAGGCGACGGAAGTGGAGGTAAGGACTCTCGCGTTTCTAAAAATATCGACAATAGCTCTTTTGAGGAAGAAACCGTTTTTAGATCAACCACATAGGCCTTTACCGCCCCATAGGCCAATACAACAAATAAGGCTGCACTTACGGCAACCGTCATTATTTTTTTCATCTATTCCCCCTGTATCCGGCTAAGTAGAGTCGGACGGTGCCTTTCGAACCGCCGGATGCGGACCCGCATGTCCGGTGGTGTGGGGAGGGGGAGCTAAACACTCCCCTTTACCCGATTTGTGTGAGTTTTTCTATCTCACGTTATTTTTCAATTGATGCGATTCATTTGGTTCCGATGATTGGAAATCAGTGTCTCCGGTGGTCGTGATTTGCCGGTGAGAGGGTTGTGCTTTGCTTTCTTTCAGATCTCCCAAATTACCTTCACCGATCTCCATTTCATTTTCATTCTATCTGCACACAACGTTATTGATAATCGCGTTCAGCTCATCGTTGTGTCGCGGTGCATTACTTCACTTTCACATCAAGGGAACGATCCAAATTGGCTGTTATTTCCATAATTCTCCATGCCCCGTTGACTTTCACGAATTTGCAATCGTACAGAATAGTAGTCACAAAATTAAGATCGCTCTTGTCCGTGCTTGCCAGAAGGGAGTTGAATCGTAACGCAGCATCTGTGGCAGTCTGTTCACTTATGCTGATATTGGTGATCAAATGACGCCGGCGTTGATCTTGCTCTATGAATCCCTGGATACGGGGGGCGAAAAAATCTTGCAGCTCATTCTTCTTCATTATCCTGAGCACCTCTCCTTTCTTATCCTTCATTGTAAAGGAGCTATTTTCGGCGAAGCAATTGATATATTCATCCCACTCGCGCTGATCAAAGTGGATTGTGAAGCTATTGGCGAGATTGATGATCTCCAGTCGATCTTGAACATCGAACTGTGTCATGGGTGCCCCCGTTGTCATTTCTCGCACAGAGGCACAACCTGCCAAGTTCAGAACTATTACTGATATGAATAGGGCTGTAATCGTTTGTCTGGTCATTCTGCTTCTCCTGTTTGAATTACTCATGGCACAACGTTAAACATGACCCGCTTGGGAATCAGACTTTGACCGAATCGACGGGCGTTGTCCAAGTAGGGTCGATGAGCTGGTTGGGTTAATCTTTTTCTACGCATGCATTAAGGAATTGACGGCCAAAAGATGTTAGTTCCACGAATTCCGATTCATTATTTTTGACTGTAGATCCTTCTCCAATATATGAACCATGCGGATTATATTCGACTTCATTTGAGTGAATTCTGTGAAGAATTCGTAAGCGGATAAGATTATCCAGATATATTGAAGTAGAATCCCATATCGGGCAAGGGACACAGTTGAATCTATAGTTGCCGCTTTTTGAAGGTGATGTGAATATTG
>PIVQ01001853.1 GCA_003354055.1 Desulfobacteraceae bacterium
CCGCAGTTGAGCATATTGCACAATTTGGCTCAAACCATACAGAGGTTATTTGTACTAAAAATCAAACAGCGGCAGAGTTATTTCAACGCAGTGTAGATGCTTCTGTTGTTATGGTTAATACCTCTTCACGTTTCTCTGATGGTTCACAGTTAGGTTTAGGTGCAGAGATTGGTATAGCGACATCTAAGCTTCACGCATATGGCCCTATGGGTCTTGAATCACTCACTACTGAAAAGTACTTAGTGAATGGTGAAGGTCAAGTCCGCGAATAAGCTAACTAACCTGAACACTGGATAATAAATCCATCTCAAGCAGCTATTTTCAGCGCTAACCACGTTGAATTTACCGAAAATCTCTGGCTAGAGAAAAACAAATTTAAATATCACCATGATTTAATACGTTAGTAAATCTCTTAAGTAGGGTTCAGGTTAACTATATAAAACAATAAAGCCGAGCATAGCTCGGCTTTATTGTTTTAGCTTCGAAATGACTCGCAACACCGTTAGTTATTTATTTTTTTAAGCCATTCGCTTGCAGGTTCTGGCTTATGTAAATGATAACCCTGCAGAA
>PIVQ01000237.1 GCA_003354055.1 Desulfobacteraceae bacterium
CAGTCATTGATTATCAACCTGGCTGATTATCTGACCCAGAAAGCCGGGATCGGCCATTCCGGCAACCCCGTTCCTGTAACCATTAAAAATGCACCCAAAAAAATCGGTGTTAACGAATCCGTGCTGAGACTGACCATAGATCAGTTAAAGCGCAAAGAACCCGAGATCAAAGAATTTTTCAAAATTACCACCTCCTGATTCCGCAGCCATTTTCAGAAGACAGCCTTAAATATCCTTAATTTTGCGTTCCCCCACAGATGCCCTTGCAGCCGTTTCAAAACTATCAAGACTCTCTTCAAGGGCCTGGGAAGACAGAGTAATACCGATGTTTGCATCCTGAGTCTTCTGATTTTCAACGGCAGATAATACATCCATAATTGTCATGCACTCAATATCCATGGCCGGTGAATATCCAATAGTTGTGTCAGATGCCGTCACGGCAAACAGCAACCGGCTTGCCAGCAATTTTTCCAGTAGATAGCGTACAATGGTAAGGGGCAGTTTCAACTCCCTTGCAATCCCGATATCGGTAGCAGGCGAGTCATTCTGGGCAAAGCGGGCAACGCTAAGACGGACGATCCTGAGCATGATGAGTTTCTTTTGCCTTAAACTCATATCCGAAGGAGTCAGGTCCTGGGTTTCCGAAAGATCTGTATTTTCCCATTCAGATGCAATTTCAGCCCCATAAAGGAGCACCACCCAGGATGCCTGAACCCAGATCAAAAACAAGGGTAAAGCGGCAAAACTGCCGTAAATTGCATTGTAACTGGTCATACCCACCTGAAATTTCAAATAGGCCATCTGGATCAATTGGAACAGGGTGCCGCCGATAATGCCACCGGTCACAGCCGCCCGTATATCCACCTTTTTATTAGGCAAAATAATATAGAAAAAGATAAAAAGCAGCCAGGTAGACACATAGGGAAAAAGATTAAATCCCCAAGAAATGAGCCCCTCAACATTAATGGGAAGTCCCAGGTAGGCCAGCAACTGCTCCAGCCGGGTAGTCACAAAAAGATTGGCACTGCTTGAAAAAAGCACAAGCAGCCCTGCAGCCAGCGAGATCGTCAGATAATCGGTAATTTTCCGGATAATCGACCGTCCCCCCGCAACCCACCAGATCTGATTAAATGTACTCTCAATATGGGCCATAAGTTTAACCAGGGAATACAAAAGCAGAACGATACCGAAAATGGCCATAAGGCCGCCCTGGGTTTTTTCCAGCAGATTGTTGGAAAAGGCCAGAACTTTGCCGGCAATCTCTTCCCTTCCGGCAAACATGGCCAGCACTTCATTTTCAAGAAATTGCCGGAATCCGAATCCTTTGGCAATCCCGAATGCCATGGCCATAACCGGAACAATGGAAAACAGGGTATAAAGTGTCAGGGCAGATGCCCGCAAGGCGCAATTATCCCGTCGAAACCCTCTGACAGCACGCCAAAGAACCTGGATCAGCTTTTTATACAGATAGTGAATTCCCTGTCTAATGTCGATTTTTTCCATAATGTCCTGTTAGGCATTCTCATTTTGGGAGAGCCATTTCTCCAATCGCTTCAGTCCTTCAGCCGTTGACACCTTTGGCAGGTATCCCAAATCTTTTTTAACCCTTGAAATATCAAACCAGTGGGAGGTGGCCATTTCTTTTGCTGCAAATCGGGTCATTGGCGGATCTTTTTGAATATTGAATAACTTGTAAATGCTTTCAAACACCCATCCGGCCGCATATGCGGTTTTGCCGGAGATTTTACCCTGGATCGGCGGCAACCCAGCGGCCGCCAGAAAAGCATTGGCCATGGTCCACTTGGAAACGGGGTCGTCCTGGCTGATAAAATAAATATTTCCGGAGAGTTCGGGATTGCTGATCAGCTTTTCAGCGGCAAGGACATGGGCATCAGCGGCGTTGTCCACATAGATGGTATCCACAAGGTCATCCGCAGGACCGACGATTTTCAACCGTTTGGCCCGGCTGACGATCCCCGGAACCAAATGGTTGTCCCCAGGTCCCCAGATAAGATGGGGTCGCAAAATAATAGTGGGTAATCCCTCTTTGGCTGCCTGGATCACCTTTTTCTCTGCCAGGGCCTTTGTCTCAGGATAGGGTGCCAGATAGGTATCCGGGTAAGGCACGGATTCATCCACATTTTCCATATCATAGTCATTAAAAATCACACTGGGAGAACTGGTATGGACCAGCCGTGCCACGCCGTTTTCCGTACAGGCTGCGAGTACGTTAGCAGTCCCCGTAACATTGACCCTAAAATAGCTGTCATAACTTCCCCAGATCCCGGGTTTGGCAGCCACATGAAACACGGTATCAATTCCTTTAAACGCCTCAAGGACATCCGCCTCATTTGCAAGATCGCCCTGGATTTGGGTCACGCCCATGGCGTCCAACTCAGGATACCTTTGCCTGGAAAAAGAAAACACCTCTATTTTTTTTTCCTCTATTTTTTTTCCAATAAGTTTCCGGACAACTGCCTTGCCAAGGAACCCTCCCCCACCCGTTACCAATGCTTTTTTAATTTCCATTTTTCTTTTTTATCAATGCCTTAGCATTTTCCTTTAAATTTATGTCAATCCTTGCTTGACAACCATCATGTTTTCCTATAGAAATAGTCCCACTTTTGCTGAGCGGGAATAACTCAGTGGTAGAGTGCGACCTTGCCAAGGTCGAAGTCGCGGGTTCAACTCCCGTTTCCCGCTCCATTTTTTTCTCCCCTGAACAACTTCTCTTATTTAAAACTCAAGCATAATACCGATTTCTTTCTCTTTTGCAAACTCATACAAGGCTGATGCCACTGCCAGATCAAACAACGCCATGCCCACGGACTTAAAAAAAACAGTCTGATGACTTGTCATAACTGTCTTTTTATCCGGTTCCGGTTCTTTGATCAGATCGGCAAAAAGCTGAAGATCTTCTTTTCTTACAATGCCCTGCTCAAGGGGTTTACAAATATCCCCCGACTCTTTGGCTGCAAACAGCGTATCCACATAAATTTTGTCTGCCGTGGTAATGACGGCATCGGGAAATTCTTTCATATCCGGCCTGAAAGACCCTATGGAGATAAAGGTCTTGCCCTTGACCAGGTCGGCATCATCACTGAACAAAGGGGTGGTACTGGTAGTGGCTGCAATAACCAGCTCTGATGCAGCCACCAGTTCATCAGCGCTCGAAGCCACGCGAAACGCAACATCAGGAAAGGCCTTCGAGAGACGGTCCGCCATGGATTGAGCAGCCTTAGGATAAATATCTCCGATAAACAGAGTCTTGATTTTCCGGTTCAGCAAAAGATATCTGGCCTGGCTGTATCCCTGGACACCTGCTCCCAGAATTCCGGCTGTTTTTAGCCCTGTATCGGTTAAATAGGAGCCTCCAAGCCCACCTACGGCACCGGTTCGTTCTGCAGTCAAGGTAGCTCCGTCCATAATGGCCAAAGGTTTTCCGCTCGTGTTGTCTGCCAGGGTCATGATACCGTTTACGGCTGGAAGCCCTTTCTCAACGGCACCGGGAAAGACCGATACCAGTTTTGTGGCAAAGTAGTCCTTACTGAAACAAGGCATGAGCAATAAGGTGTTTTCACCATCTTGGACATGGGTGCGGTCAGGCATGTTGTAATCGCCGTTGTTCATCAACGTATAGGCATTAAAAACAGTATCCTGAATCAGTTGACGGTCAATGGTCGTGATATCCTGTTTATTCAAAAATAGCATTAAGAGCCTCACAGAACAGGTTAATGGATGTTTTTCCCATACCACAGACACAAAAAAATCTCCACGAAAACTGCAACAGACATGCAATTCACACAGGATTATGATACATAAACCCGCAGAATACCCCAACGGACAAATATCACCGGGCAAACTTACCCAAGGACCTGAACACACCAGAGGATACAGATGAAAGACACCATAGAAAAGGTATTGTGCATAAACCGGGCGTCTCTGCCCACAGCCTGGGTAACCGAGAGAACAATTCTGCCCATGGATCAGGATAATTTTATCACCCAATGTACGCAAAGCGGGTTTTCCTTTGTGAATCGGCCTGATGCAGAGCAGGATCCCGATCAAAAACAGATCATCCCCTATATTCTGCTTCAGACAGAAGATGGGAGGCAAACCGCTGCATACAACCGCCAGGGCAGTGAAACGCGTCTCCATGATCTATGGTCCGTTGGCATTGGCGGTCATATTAACCCCATAGACCAAAGTGCCAATCAGTCGATTTTTAAAGAAATCCTCGTGTCCGGAATGGAACGGGAACTGGATGAAGAACTCCTCCTACGGCCAGCCAACGATCCGGTTGCATTCTGCGGAATCATCAGTGAAGATATCACACCTGTGGGCAGCGTCCACTTAGGTGCGGTGTTCAGAATTCTCACGAACACGCCGGACGCCTATGTACCTGGTGAGGAATTGTACAGGTTTACCTGGACACCCACTAAAAGACTTAAAACCCTAAACATGGAGCTTTGGTCAGAACTGGCACTGGAACTGATTGCAAAGCCTTAGCGGTTTAACATCTTCAGCACAACCGAGTCCTTATTTTTCAACACCTTGGATCCCCGGGTGATTTTGCAGAGACTGATACCGTACTTTTCAGCAATCTTACGCTGTGTCACTCCCCCATGGAGATCTTTAAGCAATTTCCAGCGGAGAGATATATCATCCAGTTCAGCCGGTGTAAAAATATCAGTAAAAAAGGATTCAAGTTCATCCTTTTCACTGATGGACAAAACAACTTCCAATAGTTCTTTATCAACACTCATATCAATTCCAAACTTATATCAATTCTAACGTCTGTATCTTTGGAAAGAAACTTAACGCTTTTGAAAATTATTACAAGGAAAAAAATCAGGGAATTTCTGCAAAATACTGAACGTCGTAGGTATAGACTATTATTCCCTTTTCTTTCCAGGCAGTTGGCGACAGCCCCGCTTTGGTACACAGGTGGCTTAAAAATTCTTCACAACCGGTCAGTTGTTCCCATACCTGAGGAAGGAAGGTGGCCCTGCTGCCGTCTTTTTCAATGATCACCCCGTCTTTTCCGGGAACCAACAGACTTAAAAGTTCCAGGCTATCCTTGAATGCAAGCTTTTGAGGACGGGACAAAAGACTGACCTCAATATCTATGAGATCAAGTTCTTCAGGTGCCAGTGGCGAAAAACGGGTGTCCCTGAACGCGGCAAAAACTGCATTTTCAACAATACCGTCTTTCAAGGTCTTAACCGGCTCAATATTTCCGATACACCCTCTTAACCGGCCTTTTTTGTGAAGGGTAACAAAAAGTCCCTGCTTCTTTTCCAGAAAGGCTGAATCCTGCCCCTTTTTTTCCATAGGCTTTGATGAAAACCCGAGTTTCTCACTGATGCTGGCCCGGGCCATTTTTAATAACATATCGCCCTGGTGTTCTGAAAAATTGTCTGCCATATTCTGCCTCCTGATATAATCTCTCACGAATAGAGTACCACCCCAAAACAGAGAATAAAAGTGAAAGTTTGGCCTGTCGGGCATTCCACGGCAGAGAACTGCCTGTTTTTTACAAACCAAAGTATTTCGTAGTAATTAAAAGCATTTCGACGATATTTTTTGTTTTAAAAATTCAAATAACGTGGAACCACTGAATTATAAGAACCGGATTTTACAAGAATTTTCTAATCAAAAATAACCGGATTTGACTCCGCTATGAATCTCCACTATCGTAATGTCAGTTGGAAAATTGCCCTTTATCAACTCTGCGTTGCGCAGATCAAGGAAAAACAAATGACCATTATAGATCAGAAACTCATACATAAGCTGATAGAACACGGGGTGGAAGCCGCACTGATCCCTGGGTTTATCCGCAGCCTTGCAAATGCATTTCTGATCAATCCTGACATGTCCCACTACCAGGCCAACAAACGATTAAAATACCTGGGCTGGGAAGACATTGAAATTGATTATCATACTTTTTCCCTGGCCATAAACGCCCTGGAAACAAAGGGACTCAACCAGCTTGAATACAAATCAGCCCCCTGGTATATCAGAAGTTTTAAAACCAAACCAACCCCGTCCGTCCAATAATGATACGTTGATATAATAAAAAAAGCACGGGACTTTCGTCCCGTGCTTTTTTTTAGTTATATTGGGTAGCTTATACTATAGTGCTCAGTCCTGCATTAGGACAGGAACTCTTCAACCGGAGTGTAGTCAAGGTCAAAGGCTTCAGCAACAGCTTTGTAAACTACCTTGCCGTTGATGACATTGGCACCCAGTTTAATTTCTTTATTTTCCAGCATGGCTTTTTTCCACCCCTTGTTTGCAATTTCAATGGCATACGGGAGGGTGGCATTGGTCAGAGCTCTGGTAGAGGTTCTGGCAACGGCGCCCGGCATGTTGGCCACACAGTAGTGGATAACGCCTTCTTCAACATAGCAGGGATCTTCGTGGGTGGTGGCTCTTGAGGTTTCAAAGCATCCGCCCTGGTCAATGGCAACGTCAACAATAACGGAACCGTTTTTCATTTTCTTGAGCATATCGCGGGTCAAAAGTTTGGGTGCTTTTGCACCGGCAACAAGAACCGCACCGATAACAACGTCAGCCTTGATAACCATTTCTTCAAGGATAGCTGCATTGGACATGATAGGAAAGCAGTTGGCGGGCATGACATCGTCCAGGTATCTGAGTCTTTCCAGGTTGTTATCCAGGATATATACTTTTGCACCAAGGCCGCAGGCCATTTTGGCTGCGTTGATACCAACAACACCACCGCCGATAACAACAACTGTAGCAGGCTCAACACCTGTCACGCCACCGAGAAGAACACCCATGCCACCCTGGGGCATTTCAAGGTATTTGGCAGCTTCCTGGGTAGCCATACGACCGGCAACTTCACTCATGGGAAGCAACAGGGGAAGAGACCCGTTGTCTTTTTCAATGGTTTCATAGGCAATGTTGATGGAGTTGGCTTTGATCAGTGCATTGGTCTGCTGCTCATCGGCTGCAAGATGGAGATAGGTGAAAACGATCTGATCTTTACGGATCATGTCATACTCAGAGGGCTGGGGTTCTTTAACATGCATGACCATGTCGCAGGCAGCATAAACGTCTGCAGGAGTGGCGCCAATGGTGGCACCGGCAACAGTGTAATCTGCATCAGTAAAACCGACAGCAGCACCTGCATTGGTCTCGACCATGACGTCGTGACCGTTCTGTTTCATGGCAACAACACCGGCAGGGGTCATACATACTCTGTTTTCCAGTACTTTGATTTCTTTAAGAATTCCAACAAGCATTTCTCGTTCTCCTTTTTAAGTTAATTATAAGTCCTGTAATTTGTTCCGCATAAGTTCCCAAGTACTAAAGCAAAGACCTTGCCAGGCCGTAAGGCCAAGATGCATAACGACGAAATGCCTTTATTTACAGCGACTTGAAAACAACGAACAACAATACAAAAGAAGCGATTCAGGAAAGCAGCAATATTTTGGAAAGAAAACGAACCAATATTAACTGAGAGGCACAATTCAACATAAAAAAATGGAACTAAAACGAACCAGTGGAACTAAAAGTTTACAGCTATTCGGGAAACCGCCGATTGATGCCGACAAATTCATCAATATTCCCTAAAAAGAGGTCAACCAATTCAGGATCAAAATGCCTGCCGGCATCTTTTTTAAAGGTATCCACAATCTTTTCAATTGGCCAGGCGTCTTTGTAACATCGCTTGTGGCTCAGGGCATCAAACACATCTGCAATGGCTGCAATCCGTCCGAAAATATGAATCTCTTCCTGTTTCAGCCCTCTTGGATATCCGTTGCCATCCCAGCGTTCATGGTGCTCCAATGCGGTAATGGCAGCAGCTTTCATGATAGAACGGTTGGATTTATTTAAAATCTCATACCCGATACGGGCATGTTCTTTAATGACCACAAATTCTTCAGCAGTCAATTTACCGGGTTTGTTCAAAATGGCCTCAGGCACACCTATTTTCCCCACATCGTGCATGGGCGCTGCCAGACGAAGCAGCTCAGACCGGTCTTCATCCATACCAAACTTTTTAGCCAGCAAATAACAGACCTCTGCCACCCGGGTCACATGATTGGCTGTTTCCTGAGACCTTGTTTCCACCACTTCACCCAGAATCAGAATCACCTCTTTCTGGGTGTTGATAATCTCCCGGGCCAGACTGACATTATCAAATCCGATGGAGACATTATTGGCGTAGATCCTCAACAGATACCGTTCCTCTGAAGAGAGCAGATCAGCCTTTTTCAGGTAAAGGATACTGGTAAACCCTTCCTTGGTCTTAAACACGCCGAGATAGGCATCTGAAAGAAACACCTCCCCGCCTTCTTTATACAGCCGGTCATATTCATCAAGGATGGATTCAGACAGTATCGCCTCAATCGGGGTACCGTCCATATCTGCATAGTCACCGTTTCCGGCAATCATCAGGACCTTTCCGGCCGGAAAACCGATAAAATATCCACAGGAAATTGCCTTGGTCTCATCAAGTTTGAGAATCAGCTCCAGCTGCTCAAGCACCTGGTAGCCAAAGGCGTTGAATGACTTATTTTTAAAGACCAACGAGGTTGACAGAATAATGGACTCAAGCCCCTCCCTGTTCCGCTCAATGGTTTTCAGACTTTTGTATGCTCTGAGACAGGCAATCACACTGGTAAACAACTTCTGGGCGGTAAACTCGGGTTTGGTTTTATACTCGTTGATATCGTACTGGGAAATTACGGTGTGCTCTGGCGCTTTACCGGGCTGGCCTGTCCGCAGAACAATGCGGACATTTTTGTTGTTCAGAGTTTCCCTGATATACTCAACCAGTTTAAGTCCGGTGTCTTCTTCTTCCATGACGACATCAAGAAGGATCATGGCAATATCGGGCTCTTCGGCCAGAATATCCCTTACCTCCCGACCGGAAAAAGCACTGATCAGGGCAATGCCACGGCCTTCAAAAACAAATCCCTTTAATGTAATCCGGGTGATATCATGAACATCTTCCTCATCATCCACAACAAGGATTTTCCACGGCCCCTCTTCCGATACCAGTAGATAATCGTCCTGTGTTTGCCGGGTTTCTTCACCGGCAAACACAAGGGGTCCGTCAACCTGTTTTTTAGACTCTAACCCCATTCCCAAGCCGTCTCCTTATTTAGTGCTTTTAAAATAAGTATCTACCAAGTTTTCGGCAAGCCCCACATAGGTAGAAGGACTCAGTGCGCCCATACGGTCTTTCACGTTAGAAGGTACCTTTTCCAGGGCGTCCACAAAGGATTGAAGCTCAGCTTTTCCTATTTTTTGTCCCCGGGTAAGATCTTTGAGGCGCTCATAGGGGTTTTCTTCTCCGTAAACCCGCATAATAGTTTGAAAGGGTTCAGCCAACAATTCCTGGTTATTTTCCAGGTCCCGGGCAAGCACCTCCTGGTTGAGATCGAGTTTTGAAAGCCCTTTTAATGCATTTTTGACCCCAATACCAAAGTATCCAAAGACGGATCCCAGGCTCCGCAATACAGTACTGTCACTCAGATCCCTTTGAAATCTGGATTTCTGAAGTTTAACCGCCAGATGCTCCATCATGGATATGGCAATTCCCATATTTCCTTCACTGTTTTCAAAATCAATGGGATTTACCTTATGGGGCATGGTGGAAGATCCGGTTTCGCCTTTTTTAACCCG
>PIVQ01001854.1 GCA_003354055.1 Desulfobacteraceae bacterium
CACTGGACTGGCAAACTTGCCGAAGGTTTTGTTATGAAACAGGCAACGCCTGTGCCTGAAAAGATCAGGGTTAAAGGCGGCGGCTTGTCGCTTAAAGATATTCACACCATTTTTACTGAAAAAATACCTTTGAACACATTGACAGAATCCGGGACAATTATAGTCGATCTGATTTTGAATCCCATGTCCCTTAAAATTGGCGGCAGCCACAAGGTAAAAATTCAATATCTTATTTTAAAGAAATCAGAACTATAGTGATTGTAAAAAAAACGTTCCATCTCCGATTGCGATTTCAACCCCAATACGCATCTCCGAAAAAAGTATTAAAGGAATCCGCCGGGCGGGTCGATGGTATTCCTATCAATTTCTGAAAGTTAAAATTTCGAAAGGAACCATCATGAGTATCCAAGTTCGGTCAGATTATACTTCCTATGCATTAAAGATCACCCAGAATTCACAGATCAACATTAATCACACCCCGGACAAGACATCATCTGCTTCAAAATCAGATGCCTATGTATACGATGTCAGCAAAACCGCTGAAGACCTATCCAAAACCAATGAGGTGA
>PIVQ01001855.1 GCA_003354055.1 Desulfobacteraceae bacterium
GTTCTTCCCACTCGATGAACATAGACCTCTTTCTGGTCCGGCAGATCATAATTTACCACATAATCCACATTGGGAATATCAATGCCTCTGGCGGAAACATCCGTAGCAATAAGAATATTCTGGGTACCCGCTTTAAATTGTTCCATCACCGCCAGCCGCTCTTCCTGTTCTTTTTGGCCGTAAATGGTTAGGGCTTCAATATTGCTGCGGCCAAGTGCCTTTGCCACACGTTCTGCCCGAACAGTGGTCCTCACGAATACTATGAGTTTTGCATCCGGATGATCCCTGACGAATCTTCGTAGAAAAAACCGTTTGTCATCCATTTCCACAAACACTACATAATGGGAAACATTTTTTGAGACAGGATCATCAGGTGATATCTGAATACGGATGGCAGAGGTATTGACCTGGGAAAAGGCAAGTTTTTTAATTTCCTTGTTGATGGTGGCAGAGAAGAACAAGGTCTGATGACGTTGTGTCAGTTTTCTCTTTATGGACTGGATATCCTCAATAAACCCCTTGTCCAGCATCTGGTCCGCCTCATCAAGTACCAGAACTTTTACGCGCTT
>PIVQ01001856.1 GCA_003354055.1 Desulfobacteraceae bacterium
TTGCTTCTCGAGGGTTCTCCCTCGGTGGATCAGGAATTCAAGCAATATTTTCCATCTAGAGGAAGCAAAAGTCGTAACAAGGTAGCTGTAGGTGAACCTGCAGCTGGATCATTACGAGCTTTTTGATGGTGGCCCTGGTGTCACCTCAAAACAGATGGTATGACAGATTGATTACTCCTGGTGTTGGAACGAGCGCGTTCCTGAAGGGAGCTTACCTACATTACCCTGGCTGGGGTGTCTCTTCCGTTTTGTTACGGAGGTTCCCATCTCGAAAGGAGCTACCTTACAACACTTACTGGGATTGTAGTCCCGACTGACTCCTGGTGTTGGAACGAGCGCGTTCCTGAAGGGAGCTTACTTTTACTTGCTGTTGTTGATGATGAAGAAGTACTCTCCGGAGGCGGGCTGGTGTTGGGTGGGCCAGGTCCCAGCCACACGCGAGCCCTCATGTACAACTAGCCACGATGGATGTCTTGGCTCGGGGATCGTTGAAGAACGCAGCGAAGTGCGATAACTAGCGACAATTGCAGAATTCACAGAATCGCTAAGACTTCGAACGCAAACTGCGG
>PIVQ01001857.1 GCA_003354055.1 Desulfobacteraceae bacterium
AGGTCGTGATCCCTGAGGCCTTTGCCTGAAGGGGCTCTGTGACCATGGATGGCATCTGATACAAATATCAGCCATTCCCGGGTGTCGGCCGATTCCGGTAGCGGCGGGCAGGGCATATCCAGCCAGTCTGAGATCATCCTGTACTGGTTGTGGAATGCCTGAAACTGATTCCGGGTCACCCGGTTGGCTGCAAGTGTCTGATACACCCCTGACAGCCAGGTGATAATGTGATTTTGCCTGCCCCTGTCTGATAAAGACAAGAATTTTTTTTGTGTGAAGTTAAAACGTTTCATACTTGTTTTATATCAGCATCGCCGTATGCTGGGTATATAAATATATTTATGTTTTTTTGCGTCCTGCCGATACCTATATAAAGACAGAAAGTCAATTGTCGTATTTATATATAGGAGATAGGGAAAATGAACAGCATATCTGATCTTAATTCCAAGGGATTACAAAACCATGGTGATTATTCAAGTGCCAGGGTATCCAGCCGGGAATTGTCTGTGAATTCCTATGAAAGTCTTGAGGCAGGCCTGACTATCCAGACCCGGGAAGGGGATGTGGT
>PIVQ01001858.1 GCA_003354055.1 Desulfobacteraceae bacterium
GGTCAAAATATCGATAACACACCTCCACACTTACGCCATATTGGTGTACTTTATCAAGACGCTTTGTTGTTTTCGCATTTAACTGTTGCTGGTAACATTGCCTTTGCAATGCCCAAAGGCAATAAAAAACAACGCCTTGGAAAAATAGAACACGCGCTTGAACAAGTTGGCCTTAAAGACATGGGTAATCGTCACCCCGACAACCTCTCAGGTGGGCAACAAGCCCGTGTTGCATTATTACGTATGCTGCTGAGCGAACCTAAAGCCATTTTACTTGACGAACCCTTTAGCAAACTCGACACCCAACTGCGTGTTGATACACGCGAACTCGTGTTTAGCCAAATACGCGATCATAAGCTACCTGCAATTATGGTTACTCATGATCATAGCGATGCCGACGCTGCAAATGGCAAACTCATTACTTTAAGTAGCGCACTTTAATGAATAGTTTTAAACGCATAAGGCAACAAACATGCTAGACAAATTTATCACCCCTGTAATTAAGCCACTTTTAACACCTGTGGTTATGCTTATGCATAAACGCGGCATAACCGCCGATCAGCTCACC
>PIVQ01000985.1 GCA_003354055.1 Desulfobacteraceae bacterium
ATTCCGACGCGACAATTTCAACCCGGCGGTTCGGCATCCGGCTCCAAGTTGTCGGTGTCACCGGCCATGGCTGCAACGGTGTCTGTTTTCTGCTTTTGAAAGGCGATCAGAAGGGAAAGCCTTTTTTGCATCCATGAGAAATTAATTTTTCTACTATGGAATACGAAATTAGGATAAGAATAAGCCTACTGTCAAGTTAAAGTCGACAGATTTTAAATAGGGTTGTTCTCCACACCATATCTTATAAGTGACTTGCAGGATGATAAAAAACACATCATAATAGCGCCCTGTTCAATACATGTATAAGGATACCATGAAACAAAAATTAGCTGAATTAAAAGAGATATATAGTTCGTTTTCAGACAAAACCCGGGAACTAAAACAAGGCCAGGCCTGCAATAAGGGCTGCAGCTTTTGCTGTAAAGAGTCCGGCTGTATTGATATCATAACTCTGGAAGGACTTCAGATCCGTGAGGCTATGAAGAAGATGCCAAAAGCCAGGCAGAAAACCCTGACCAAGGCATTCCGCCAGGAGATCAAAAAGAGGGAGGCCGGCATAGTTGTTCCCTGCCCGTTTTTAATGAAGAACAATGCCTGCATGATTTACGAGGTCCGCCCCTTTTCCTGCCGCAGGATTTATTCCGCCCATGTTTGCACCCGGGAGAATCCGCCGGCGGTGAACCGCCAGGTCATGGATATGGCGGATGAAACCATTAAGGCTCTCCAGCAGTTGGACGATACCGGGTATTCAGGTCATCTTTCCTATATCCTGTATATGCTCTCCGTATCCGCATTTATGGTGACCTATGAAAAAGGAGAGTTTAAGCCTGAGGAAATCATGGAATTTGGAAAATCCCATAAAATTGTGATCAACAGGATGATGGGATAGAACTACCCTTTAGGCGATGCGATCCCCTGAAACAATAGTTTGAACAGGTCATCTACGGATTCGTCTGAAATACTGTAACCGAAGATCACCGGTGCCATGCTGGCATGTTCAATACCACCCATGATCAGATTCCGGATTCTTGACAGGGGGATGTCATTCCGGATTTCCCCGCTTTCCACCCCTTCATTGATAATGGCTGTCATGAAGCGGCCGTAGGATTTTATCAACTCATAGGTATCGCTTTCAAAATAACCCGGGAAGTTTCTGACCTCCAGCAGGAGTATTTTGGCAAATACACGGTTGGTGTCGTACATGGTGATATGGCCGCGGATGATAATTCGTAATTTGTTGAGTGCCCCTTTACCCTGTTTGAGCTGCTGACCTATATCCTCCATGAAATCGACCATATAGTTGTGAAGCAGGAAGTGGAGGGCGCCCCTTTTATCCTTGAAGTATCTGTAGATCAGGGATTCGTTGACCTGGGCGGTTCTGGAAATTTCCGCTGCAGTAATGGAGTTGAAATCCTTTTTCTTTAAAAGTTCATTCAAGGCATCGGCCAGTTTGATCATGCTGGGCGGTAATGAGGTCCGCCCTTTGAGGGCATTATTCTGATTTATTGCTTTGTTTATATCCATTCTTTTATATCCTTCCCGGTGAATTGACCGGAAAATGAAAGGCAGGCGCCTGTTATGGGTCGGTTTTCTGAGAAAGTAACACTTACATAATTTGATGTCAATGCAGGGTTAATATGTTTTAGTATTCTGAGGAGATAAACGGTAATATTGGGTTTGTCTAAACAGGTGAAAAGACTGTTCTGTGAAATAAGTACATTATTTAAGTATGTTGTGTAGGCGAAGGCCGAAAATTATTTAGTAAACGCTATTTTTTTCTTGACATTGTATTTAGCTTCCTGGTATCGATTTTAGTGTAAGTAAGTCTTACTTACATTCGATAAGAGATGTTCTCACGAGGCACATGAACTTAATTTTCTTAAAGGAGATAGGCATGGCGCTCAATTTGGAATCCATAGGAAAGAAAATCGGCCCTTATACCCGGGAGTATACCTGGAATGATGTGGTCCTCTATGCAATGGGGGTGGGTGCTGGTTTTTCCGATTTGGAGTATTGTTATGAAAAAGACCTAAAGGTTATCCCCAGTTTTTCCATTGCTTCCATTACGGACTTTGAGTTTTTCTCTTCTATTGCGGAACACGCCCGGATTAATCTGGCTGGCATCCTCCACGGGGAGCAGGAACTTTATTTTCACAATCCCATTCCCAAAGAGGGAGCCCTGACCACAGAAGGCAAGATCACCCATATGTATGATAAAGGAGACAAAGGCGCCCTGATTGTGGCGGAATTTCACACCTTTCACTCCAACGGACAAAAGCTTTACACCAGCATTGTTACTATATTTTCCAGGCTGGACGGGGGATTTGGCGGGCCTGAAGC
>PIVQ01001859.1 GCA_003354055.1 Desulfobacteraceae bacterium
GTGCAGCCTTCAAGTTGGTTAGACGAATACCGCCGTATTCATAAGTTATTTAAAGAAACGCTTTAATCTTTAACCCTTAAAGTATAAAAACAAAAACGCCGCATTAGTTAACTAATGCGGCGTTTTTATTGGGTTGAACAAAATTTAACTTTATTTTTTCTTTTTAAAGTTCTTTTTAAAGAGCTCTATAGCCAATGGGATGGCAAGCAGAGTCCCGCCAATAACACCAATTAAATGCGCGTCAACGGCCACCGTCGAGTTAATTAGTTTTTCTATATCGGTACTTGGGCCACTAAATTGCTCAAACGCTATTTTTATCCATACACCTATAAACAATAAATAACCCGATTTTAGTCCTACGGTTATATCTTTAACAGCGCCCCAAATAATTACACCATGCAGTAGAGCACTTAATCCGGTGTAAATATGTATGCCAGGGCAAAACCAATACACACCTAAACCACACCACAGTGCCAGCGCACTTGTATTAAAAGCGTAGCGAGTAGGTGATGTGTATTCGCCATGCAGCAACCAAATTAATAAAATACCGCTGGCATTTAATCCCAA
>PIVQ01001860.1 GCA_003354055.1 Desulfobacteraceae bacterium
AAATGGTTTTGATCCAAAAACAGATCAAGTTGCTATTAATGACATGGTTGAGCTTGATAAGTGGATTGTTGGCCGTGCAGCTCAGTTGCAAGACGAGATTTTAGCCGCTTACGATAGCTACCAAATGCTATTAGTAACGCAAAAGCTAATGAACTTCTGTACGGGTGAGCTTGGCTCGTTCTACTTAGACGTAATTAAAGACCGCCAGTACACAGCTAAGAGTGACAGCCATGCACGTCGTTCTTGTCAAACAGCGCTTTATCATATTGCAGAAGCAATGACGCGTTGGATGGCACCAATTATGAGCTTTACCGCACAAGAAATTTGGGAAGCGTTACCGGGTGAGCGTAGTGACTACGTATTTACATCTGTTTGGTACGATGGTTTACAAGCGCCAACAAATAGCCAATTTAGTAACGATAACTGGTTAGAAATTCTAACTGTACGTGACGAAGTAAACCGCTTATTAGAAGCTGCACGTAAAGAAGAAGTCATTGGTGCAACGCTTCAGGCAACGGTTAATTTATTTACGGGTAAAGAGCTTGCCGCTAAATTAAATGCGCTTGG